>JADZBY010000362.1 GCA_020851855.1 Anaerolineae bacterium | reverse complement strand
GCCGTAACGCCACGACGGGCCATTCGGCTCGGCCCGACGAACCGGCGCTGAAGCGTATCAACAACGTATGGGATAGGGTGCTTCTAAGAGAAGTATAGTCACAACCGGAACAAAGTCCAGCGGGGCAATCGCTTCGAAAGCGTCCTCACCCCCGGAGGCATGGAGAGGGGAGATCAGCGGCGTGGCTGGCGCGCTTTCCCCCTCTCTACGCGGTACGCCGCGTGGAGAGGGGGCCAGGGGGTGAGGCGCTTTCGCATATACGGCGATATTTAGCAGATCGTGAGACAATCGCTCTGGAGTTCTCCCCCCATGTTTGCTAGACTCTGCCGGACAGTAACAAGGAGTGTCTGAATCGATGAACAACATCTGCGTCATCGGCGTGGGCTACGTCGGGCTGGTCACCGGCGCGTGCTTCGCTGATCTCGGCAACCGCGTCGTCGCACTGGACATCAACGAAAGCCGTATCGAGAACCTCAAGAAGGGCATCATGCCCATCTATGAGCCTGGCCTGAAGGAGATTGTCGAGCGCAATCTCCGCACAGAGCGGTTGAGCTTCACCACAGACTATCGAGCCGCTCTCAAGGACGCAGAATTTGTCTTTATCTGCGTGGGCACGCCATCGGGTGTGGACGGCGAGGCCGATTTGCAGTACGTGCGCATGGCCGCCGAGTCCATCGCTGAAGAGGCCGACCATCCCCTGATCATCATCAACAAATCGACCGTCCCCGTCGGCACGGGCGACTGGGTGGCCAGCATTGTGCGCGAGCACCAGCCCACGCCGATGGATTTTGCCGTCGTGAGCTGTCCGGAATTTCTGCGTGAAGGCTCCGCCGTGCGCGACTTCTTCACGCCCGATCGGACGGTGCTCGGCTCGACGGACAAAGTCGCCGCCGCCCGCGTCGCCCAGCTTCACCTGCCGCTGCGTGCGCCGATTGTGATCACCGACCTGCGCACGGCGGAGATGATCAAGTACGCCTCGAACGCCTTTCTCGCCACGCGCATCAGCTTCATCAACGAGATCGCGAATATCTGCGAGGCGCTCGGCGCAGACGTGAAGGAAGTCGCGCAGGGCATGGGCTACGACAAACGCATCGGTCACCACTTTTTAGAGCCGGGAGTCGGGTACGGCGGTTCGTGCTTCGAGGGCGACGAGACGGTCTTTTCGCTCAACAGCCCAAACATCGCCGCCGAAACGCTCGAATCCCTGTTCAGCGCGTCCGGCGCGGCCTTCCACGGCGACACCGTCGACGTGATCACGCCGCACGACAAGCGCGTGCTGGCCTTTGACCTGGAAACCGGGCAGCCGACGCTGGCCGAGGTGACCGCCGTCACGCGGCGGCCTTTCCGGGGCAAAATGGTCACACTTGTGACCAGCATGGGCCGCACCCTGCGCGTCACCGCCGATCACCCGGTGATTGTCTACAGCGAGGCGGGCTTCGACATCCTTCCTGCCATCCAGGTCGCGCCCGGCGACAAGATCATGGCCCTCACCACGCTGCCCGATGTGGAACCACCCGCCGCGCTGAACCTGATCGACCTGCTGCGCGGCACGGCGCTTGAGGCGGATGTGATCGTCACGGCGGCGGACGGCGCGTTCACGGCTCAGTATCCTCGTTTTGCCGCTCACGTCCCGCCGGAGATGCTGCGATACCCGCACGACATCAAACGCTACAACCGCATGTCGCTGCGCCTGTACCGCCATCTGACGGAGAAGGGCGCGCTCGACGTGCCCGCCGAAGCGCTCCAGCTCTACACGGCGAAGGGCGCGGCGACCCGCATCAACGCCGTAATCCCGGTTGACGCCGATTTCATGCGCCTGTGCGGCTATTATCTGTCGGAAGGCTTCATCACCACCGATGCAGGCCGCATCGGCGCCACGCGCACGGCGCAGCGCGAGCGCGTTGGCTTCTGCTTCCACGAGAACGAGGTCGAATACACCCAAGACGTGCAGCGCATCCTGGCGCGCTACGGCTTGAAGGTCATGGAGCGGCACGGCACGAGCGCCTGCACGACGGTGGTATCGTCGCGCCTCTTCGCCTGGCTGCTGCGCGACGTGCTCAAGGTCGGCGCGCGCTCCGAAGACAAGGCGCTGCCGCGCTTGGCCCTCAACGTGCCCACCGAATTACGCCTGGAGCTGGTGCGCGGCGCGTTCAGCGGCGATGGCAGCGTGTCGCCCGTGCAGGACGGCCACAACATGATGCTGGAATATGCCACCGTCAGCCCGGCGCTGGCCAACGGCATGGTGCTCCTGCTGCAAACGCTCGGCATCGTGCCGTCAATCCGGCGGCGGATGATGAGCAAGTCAACGCGACTGGCTTACATCCTGCGCGTCAGCGGCTATGACCAGATCGCGGCGTTGGCGGATGCGTTCGGTGAAAAGCGCCGCGCACAGATCGACTCCATCCTGGCCGGTTACGAGCGCCACATCAAGCCTCACGGCTTCGAGCGGGCCGATTCGTTCGCCGCGCTCACCGTGCGCGCCATCGACTATGAAGACGTGGAGACGACGGTGTACAGCATGGAGACGAGCACGGGCACGCTCATCGCGTCGTCGGGGCTGGTCTGCCACAACTGCTTCCCAAAGGACGTGAAGGCGCTCGCGTATATGGCGCAGGTGCACGGCTCCAGCCCGCAGCTTTTGCACGCCGTGATGGACATCAACGAGACGCAGCGCCGCCACATCGTGCTCAAGCTGGAAGACCTGCTCGGTGAATTGAAGGGCAAGACCATCGGCATGTTGGGGCTGGCCTTCAAGGAAAATACCGACGACATCCGCGTCTCGCCCGCATTGGAGATCGCGGAGATGCTGCACAACGCCGGGGCTACAGTGCGCGGTTATGACCCGGTCGCCAACGAGAACGTCAGCCGGACGATGCCCTTCGTCGTGCTGACCGAGGACCCATACCAGCTTTCCGAGGGCTGCGACGCGCTGGTCGTGGCCACGCCCTGGAACGAGTTCAAGTCGCTGGATATGGAGCGCATCAAGGGCTGCATGCGCCAGCCGATCATGGTCGACGGGCGCAACCTGTACGAGCCGCAGAAGATGAAGGCGATTGGCTTCGACTATCGCGGCGTCGGACGCGGCTTCAACGGCGCGCTGGAAGAGGTGATGGGCGAGTAACGGAAGCGGGGCGGCCCCGGCGCGCCCGGACCTGAAGGTCCAGGCTGAAACTACGAAGCCCTGCGGGCTGAGGATAGCCTTCCAGCCCGCAGGGCTTTGTACATTCAGCCCGTTCGCTTCAGCGCCGGGCGCAACCTGTACGATCCGCATGAACGTGCGAAAGACCATCCACGGGCTAAGGATAGCCTTCCAGCCCGCAG
>JADZBY010000361.1 GCA_020851855.1 Anaerolineae bacterium | reverse complement strand
TCGTCCGCATCTGTCAACCTCGTCCGCTCTGCCAACCCCGTCCGGTTTATACTTGGGGAATGGTGCTGGTACGGACAGGAGAGGACAGGTAGGCACGATGGACCACGCGGACTCGTACGTGATGCCGCGCTGCACGCTGGTGCTGATCCGCCACGCGCAGCCGGATGTACAGCCGGAAGTCCCGGCGCACAGGTGGGCGCTTTCACCGGAAGGCCGGGCGCAATCCGCACAGCTGGCCGAGCGGCTTGCCCCGTTGAACATCGCTCGCATCGTGACCAGCGTGGAGCGCAAGGCGCTGGAGACGGGGCAGATTGTGGCCGAGCGGCTGGGCGTCGCCTGGTCCGAGGCGGGCGACCTGCACGAGCACGAGCGCGACGTGTCCGACTATTTCGACTCGCGTGAGGCATTCCTGGACCACGTGCGCCGCCTGTTCGCGGAGCCGCAAGCGCTGGTTTTTGGCCGGGAGACGGGCGCGGCGGCGGCGGACCGCTTCGCGCGGGCCGTCGAGGTGGTCATGGGCAATGGCCCGGCAATGCAAAGCACGGCCATCGTGACGCACGGCACGGTGCTCGCGCTGTATTATGCGCGCATCACCGGCCAGGACCCGTACCCGTTCTGGTCAGAACTCGGCTTCCCCGGCTACATCGTGATCGATTGGCCCGCCCGCACGCTGCGCCAGATCGTCGCGCGTCCGCTGGACGTGTGAGAGGAGAGGCTGAACACATGCCGCGCTACGACTACCGCTGCACGACGTGCGGCGAGGTATTTGAAGCCCGCCACGGCTTCGATGATCCCGCGCCGCCCTGCCCGAACGGCCACGCAACCGTCGAGCGGCTGATCACCAGCGCGCCGTCCATGCTCAGGGGCATGGCCGCGCTGACCAGCAAGAACGCCACGAAAGAGGAATTGCAGGACAAATGGGCCGAAGAGACGCCCAAATTGCGCAAGAAGCTCGTGGACAAGCTCGGTGAGGAAACCGTCGCCAAACACGGCCCGACGCTGAACATGAACATCAAGCCCTGAGAAAAACGAGACGTCCGGCGCATCAATACTGGCCGGGCGTCTCGTTTCTATGCGATGCGGTTATGCGGCTGCGCGGCTGTGCGAACGGCGGGCCGGATTATCCGTCTGTCATCTCGCGGCCCGCCGGACAGGAGCTAGAGCTTGGGCATGCGTCGGAAATTGGCGCGGCTGGCCAATTCATACAGCGTGGTCAGGGTGTCGATGTCCTTCTCCAACGCCAGGCTCTCATGATACCTATCCCAGACTTCGATCTCGTCGTGGGTTGCAGCGGCGGCGAGCTGTTTCAGGTAGTTTGCATTGGCCTGTTCCATCAGATCGTTGATCATGCCGAACAGGTCATCCAACCTTTCATCTCGCCATGGATACATCTCCAGCCCGGGCAAGATTGTCATTCGCTTGACTGACCTCCAGAAGCTCGTAATTCAGGGCGTCCATGCTCTTTGGCGGCTCGTGCGAGGGTGCAGGAGCCTGTCCGGCAGAGCAAGGGGCGGAGGCCGTGGACGCTCTGTGCAGGACGGGAACCCAGGACGTTGAGCTTGGTTGATTCTACCATCAATCCACAACGAGTGGAATAACAAACTTGCACGAATGTGACGAATAGCACGAACCTCATAAAAGCATAAGTTTCAATGTTCTTGGTGACAAATTTCACAATATGTGTTATCATTATCTGAGAAATTGGCGGGATGGTAGCGCGGCGCACGGAATGGCCGTGCGGATGCGGAAAGGATGAGGAAAGCCATGTCGCACCGTGTTGTCATCGTAGGCGGCGGATTTGGGGGGCTGGAAGCGGCCCGCACGCTAAAAGATGCGCCTGTGCAGGTTACCGTGATCGACCGGCGCAATTTCCACCTGTTCCAGCCGCTCCTGTACCAGGTGGCGACGGGCGGGCTGTCCCCGGCGAACATCGCCGCGCCGCTGCGCGCTATCCTGAAGCGGCAAAAGAACACCGGCGTGCTGCTGGGCGAGGTGACGGGCATCGACACGGCGCGCCGCGACGTGCACACGCCGGAAGGGCCGGTCCCCTATGACTCGCTGATCGTGGCCACCGGCGTGCGCCACCAGTATTTTGGCCATCCCGAGTGGGAGCAGTTTGCGCCCGGCCTGAAGACCATCGAAGACGCCACGGCCATCCGGCGGCGCGTGCTGATGGCCTTTGAAGCCGCCGAGCGCGAGACGGACCCGGACGCCGTGCGCGCATGGCTGACATTCGTGGTCATCGGCGGCGGCCCGACGGGCGTCGAGATGGCGGGGGCCATCGCGGAGATCGCGCGCTTCACCCTGCGCGGCAACTTCCGGCGCATCGACCCGACGCAGGCGCGCGTTGTGCTCGTCGAGCGGCTGGACCGGGTGCTGCCGTCCTATCCGGCGGGCCTGTCGCGCAGCGCACAACGCTCGCTAGAGGAGTTCGGCGTGGAATTGCACCTGAAACGCTCCGTCCTGGACATCGCGGCGGACCGTGTGACGCTCTCCCACGCCGACGACGAGACGGCTACCGACACAATCCCGACCCATACCGTCGTCTGGGCGGCGGGTGTGCAAGGATCGCCGCTGGGCAGGCAGCTTGCCGAGGCGACCGGCGCGGAGCTGGACCGCTTCGGGCGCGTCATCGTCAACCCGGACCTGACGCTGCCCGGCCACCCGGAGATCTTCGTCATCGGGGACCTCGCCAATTTCGGCCACCAGACCGGCGAGCCGCTGCCGGGCGTGGCGCAGGTCGCCATCCAGCAAGGGCGCTATGCGGCGCGCCTGATCCGGGGGCGGTTGAAGGGCGAAACGAGCGCCGCCGCGCCGAAGCCGTTCCGCTACACCGATCTGGGCAGCATGGCGACCATCGGGCGGGCCGCCGCCGTCGCCGACCTGCGTTTCGTGCGGCTGACCGGCTTCCTGGGATGGTTGTCGTGGTTGTTCGTGCACCTGATGCGGCTGGTCTACTTCCAGAACCGCATCCTGGTGTTCGCCCAGTGGGCGTGGAGCTACTTCACGCGCAACCGGGCGGCGCGGCTGATCACGGGCTACGCCGAGCAGCCGGAAGGCCTTGAGGTGGAGCCTGCCGCGCCCGTCACGGCGGCGGTGGAGCGGGAGAGGGTGGCATAGGATAGGCTTGAAAAGGCCGGTGCGGACGAGGCATCCCCTTGCTTCATCCGAACACCTGTGCTATGATGACGCCACTATCCCGTCTTCCTCTCCGGGAGCGCTGTCATGGCCAACGAACCGTTCAAGGAGTCGCTCTTTCCACCGGGCG
>JADZBY010000360.1 GCA_020851855.1 Anaerolineae bacterium | reverse complement strand
GGCATACGCCCAGCGGCCATCCGGGCTGGCGGCGCTGGCGAACGGCGCGCCGGAGCCGGGCGGCTGGGCGATGGCGTAGACCGGCTCGGCGCTCCGCGGCGCGTCCGGGTTTATGGCGTACAGGACCAGCACACCGCGCGCATCCGGCGCAAGGTAGGTCAGCCGGTAACCGCCCGACGCCGGCTGTGCATCCTGGGCGGCGCTCGGCGTTGGCGCAAGCGCGCCGCTAACCAGCCACACGACGAGCAGCGCCATTGCGAGCAACTTGGTTGTGGTACGAGAAGCGTTGCACGTGCGCATCGAATGCATCGAAATCAGTAACCGCGCGTGAAGTCGACGCGATTGAGCAAATCGCGCTTCTCCAGGTAACGCTCAAGATTCTGCACGAAGACATCGGCGGCCAGTTCGTTGTAGCGCGTCGTATTCCCGGCGATGTGTGGGCTGAGGATGACGTTGTCCAGCCGCCACAGCGGGCTATCGGCGGGCAGCGGCTCCCGCGCGTACACGTCCAGCCCGGCCCCGCCGATTTCCTTGTTGACCAGGGCGGCGACCAGCGCGTCCTCGTCCACCGTGCCGCCGCGCCCGACGTTGACGAAGACGGCGGTGGGCTTCATGGCGGCGAAAACGCCCGCGTCGAACGCATTGCGCGTGCCAGACGTCAGGGGCAGCGTATTGACCACGAAGTCGCACAGGCTGGACATGGAGCGCAGCGCTTCGGGCGGGTACAGGCGGTCCACAAACTCGCCCGCCGGGTCGCCCACGCCATCTTCTTCATACTCCGGCCCGGCGGATGGGTCCTTGGCGTTGCGCTTGGTGGCCAGCACTTGCATCCCGAAGGCGTGGGCCAGCCGCGCGATGGCCCGCCCGATGCTGCCGTAGCCCGCGATGCCCACTGTGGAGCCGCGCAGTTCTTTTGGCAGAAACAGCGTGAAACGGTCTTCCGGCCACTCGCCCTTTGCCTGTAGGCGCAACATGGTCGGAATACGGCGGGCGAAGGCGAGTATCATGGCAAAGGTGAACTCGGCCATGGTCGAGGCGTGGATGCCGCTCGCCGTGGTCAGCAAAATGTCCGTATTCTTGAACAGCGGGTGGTCGAGGATCGAGTCGACGCCCGCGAAGTGCGCCTGGACCCAGCGCAACCGCAGGGCCACGTCCGGATCGGGCAGCACGCGCGCCGTGTACAGGATGTCGGTGGCCGCCCACACGTCGCGCGGCACATCGCCGGAGCTTTTAACCTGCTTGCGGGTGAAGCGCAGGCGCGGGGACACCAGCCGCAGCCGGTCCATGATCGCGTCGCTGAAATCCGCCAGCACCAGAACGTTGATCGTGTCGTCCATAAGTTGAAGTATCCCCTTCCCAGCGGGCACATTATAGCGCTGAGAAGGCGGAAGACCCTCACGTCGCGGGCGGCGTGTAGTCGAAGTTCACCACAATCGTCAGGTTGCCGAGCGTCAGCTCGTCGCCGTCTTTGAGGGTGTAAGGGCGGTTCGGTTCCAGGCGGCGCAGGTTGATAAACGAGCCGTTCGCGCTGCGCAGATCGGTCACCTGCAGGCGGCCATCGCGCAGGCGCATCAGCGCGTGCTCACGCGAGACGCCGCGCTCGTGCCCACCAAAGGGCGTCAGGTCAAAGCGCGACAGGTCCGGGTGGGTGATGTCGATGCGGCCCAGCACGATCTCCGTGCCTTCTTCGAAGACCAGTTTTTCGGTCAGGCCACGGATGCGCAGCCGGATGACGCGACCGGGAGCCAGCATGCCCGTGCCGCCGCGCCGCCGCCGCCGCAAGAGCAGCAATTGCGGCTCGATCCGGGTGTGCGCCGTGCTCAATTTCGGATCAAAGAGCAGCGTGCCGCACTTGAGGCACACCAGTTGTTCCTCACGCAGCAGCGTCCCGCACTTCGGGCAGTGAAGATCAAGGCTGGGCGCGTGGGTCGCCGCCTGTGCAGCGGCAGAGCCGTTCGCCTGGGTTGGCTCAACGCTCAGGGTGGGAGATGTTTCCGGATGATCGTTCGGCGCTGACTCGTGATTCAGAACGCTCATGCAAGCCCCTGTGTCATATCCCGGTATCGATGGTACGAGAGCAGCGAGGTGGGCGACTTGAGTATCTTCAAACATACCACAAAGCGCCGCATTTGATAAGGTGCGGGTCGTGCAAACCGCCGCCTCGCCCGTCCCCGTCTGGCAAAACACTGGCGACGATCCGCGCATGAACGGCTATGGGATTGGGCAGCGGCGTACACCGGCTGTACAATACGCTCGACGCAAAGCCAGGGGCGAAATGATAGTGACCGGGTCGGTCGAGACGCGCCGCCTGCCGTCCTGGTCGTGCAATGGTGTCCAGCCTATGCCTAACTTCTCGGTAACGCTGCTTTCCCTTCTGGCGTACCTGCTCATCGCCGGATACGGCCTGTTGTTGTTCCTCGTGCGGGGCGGAAAGGACTGGCCGGGGCGACCACGCGCCTGGTTATTTGTCGCCCTGGGCTTGGCGCTGCTGGCGCAGGTGTCGCTGTTGCCGCTGGCCGGGCCGGGCGTCGCTGGCGGGTCGGCGCTGTCCGAGGCGCTGCGATCCGCGCTGGCCGGGGCGGCGTTGGCGGCGTTTATAGCGCTGCTCTTCTCGGCGCTGGTCGTGCCCGGCGCGCGCCTGATCTTCATCGCAGGCGCGTTGTTCTGGGCCGTGTACGCCGTGATGCGCCTCGCCCCGCCGGGATTGCCGCAGGATGTGGACCGGGCGCTGCGCCTGGGCGGCTGGCTCGCGCCCGGCGCGCTGGGCCTGGTCGCCGTGTTCTGGCGGCTGCTCCGCGTGCGCGCCGTCCAGGCCGGGAATCGCGCCCTGCACTGGCTCGTCGCACTGTTGCTGGTCTGGCTGTGGGGTATGCTGGCCGAGAATCCAGCGCTCTTGCCGCTGGCCGGGCTATCGCCCGCCGACGAGGCCGCTTTGACCACCCTGTTTCGCGACCTGAGCGGCCAGCTTGCGCCCTTCGCCGGGCTGGGACTGGCCGTGTACCTGGTGCGCGCGCCGCATGTGATCGACGTGCGGCGCGCCGGGCCGGCAACGGGCCTGATCCTGGCGCTGTGGCTCGTGCAGTTCGCCGGCCTGGGCCTGACGGCGCTCGGCGTGGCCGGCTGGAGCGGCAGCCTGGCTGGGCTGATCCCGCCCCTGATGGCGCTGGCGGGCGTGTTGGCCCTGATCATGGCCCCGCTGCTCCGGATGGCTTTCCGCGCCATCAGCCGGTGGCGGCGACGCCCGACGGACGTGCTGCGCGCCGAGGTGGACGATTACGCGCTGCGCGTGGGCAGCCTGGTGGAGCTTGACCGGCTGGCCGAAGAAGCGACGGCGCTCGTAGCGCGGGCGGCGGGCGCGCTGCGCGTGCGGTTTATGGTGGCGGCTCCGGATGGCGACGAGGCCGTGCGCTTCAAAGTGCTGACGAGCGGGCAGCAGCGCGCTGACGTGTCGGCCCGGATGCCGCGCACCGGCCTTCTGTACCGCACGCTGGCTGTCGAGCGGCGGCCCTTGCTCCGCTCCGAGCTACAGACCGCGTTCACACAGCCCGGCCTGTCGCTCGAAGCGCGCGCCTTCCTGATGGGCCTCGACCTGAGCGGCTATATCCCCGTATTGGACGGCGATACGCTGGTCGGCTGCCTGGGCGTCGGCCTGGAACCGGCGCACGAGCCGCTCCACCCGGCGGAACTGGCGCTTCTCTCCGAGATCGCCGCGCGCACCGCGCCGCCGCTGCGCAACGCGCTGATGGTGACGGACTTGCGCCGCAGCCGGGACGAGGCGCAGGCCGCCAACCAGGAGATGGGCAAGACCAAAGAGCGGCTCGAACAGCTTGACTCGGTCAAGTCCGACTTCGTGACCATCGCCAGCCACGAATTGCGCACGCCGCTGGCCCAGATTCGCGGCTACACGGACATCCTCGACGCCTACAACGACCAGGGCATGCTGGACGCCGAGCAGGTGGCCACCATGACCGCCAACCTGCGCAAAGCCACCGACCGGCTGGACCGGCTAATCGCGGACATGCTCGATGTGAGCCAGCTTGGCCTGGATGCGATGGACCTGCGCTTTGCCACCACGACGCTGGACAGCATCTTCAAGCAGGCCGTCGAGCCGTTGATCGAGAGCATCAACCAGCGCCGCCTGCAGCTCACCGCGCGCGGCCTGAAGGCGCTGCCGCGCATCGAGGCGGACAGCCAACGCCTGGTGCAGGCCTTTCGCAACGTCATCGTCAACGCGGTGCGCTACACACCCGACGGCGGGCAGATTGAGGTGTCCGGCTCGCTGGTGAAGAATCCGACCAGCGGCGACCAGGAAGTGCAGGTCACATTCACCGACACGGGCGTCGGCCTGGACCCGATTCACCTCGAATTGGTATTCGAGAAGTTCTACCGCGTGGGCGATCCGAGCCTGCACTCAACCGGATCGACGAAGTTCATGGGCGCGGGGCCGGGCCTGGGCCTGACCATCGCGCGGGGCGTGATCCAGGGCCACGGCGGGCGCATCTGGCTGGAGAGCACAGGCCGCGATCTGACGCGCTGTCCCGGTACAACCGTCACGGTAGTGCTGCCCATCGTGCCGCCCGCCAGCGCCAAGCGCGTGCTGCCCTTCGAGGACACCCGCGCGCGCCGTCCCACGCGCCAGCACTTGCCGGTCATCCCGCCGGTGCAGTGAGGATGAAGACACGACCCTCACCCCAGCCCCTC
>JADZBY010000359.1 GCA_020851855.1 Anaerolineae bacterium | reverse complement strand
TTTGCGCTCGGCTTCGGTCACTGGGCCTATGGTGGAGTTGACCTGACAATCAACGGACAGACTATCCCTGGTGATGCTCGGCGCATTAAGGGAATCCACGCGAACGCCGCGATGCGAGTTGATCCGTACCTGAAGAACACGACGCTGGTCGACCCTGTTGGAGGCAGTGCCGTGTTCTACGACACCTTCGTAAAGGTGATCAGAGCTTAATCCTCCTAAGGTCCATGTCTGGTGGTCCACGTCTGGTGGGGTGGCGCGCTGCCGCTCCACCAGACTTCGCCGACGGTGTTCCCTGACATCATCGGCTTGAGCCTCCCCCGGATAGTGTCCCGTTGAAATAAGTCACAGAGAACTCATGACATCTTGCACTGCTTCTTCCATCTACCCACTGATAGAATACATTCGGGTTTATGAATATGAAGTATTGCTATGGACCAGCGGTACGAGTATCGGGCCGAGTATCTCAGGGCGCTTGCACATCCTGTCAGGCTGCAGATCCTCGATCTGCTGCGTGAAGGGGAGATGTGCGTCTGCTGCATTGTCGCCGCCTTGAATAAGGAGCAGGCATATGTCTCGGGGCAGTTGAGCGTTCTCCGAGGTTCTATGCTTGTCCGCTGCCATCGCAGAGGGCGAAAGGCTTACTATGGACTTGCCGATCCGCTGCTGACCGAGTTACTGAGCCTGATATTCGGACCGTCTATGCCGAGGGGCGCCGGGCATAGCCCCCCGTCCTCGACGCCAAGGCCAGATTAAGGGTATCGACCTATGCTCAACGTCAAGATTCTCGGCGTTGGCTGCCCGCACTGCAAACGCCTGGAAGCAGAGACGCGTGCCGCGCTGGATGCCGAAGGCATCGCTTATGAGATGAAGATCATCCACGGCGCGGATATCGTGTCTTACGGTGTTATGAGCATACCGGCACTGGTCATCAACGAGAGGGTTGTCTCGTGTGGAAGAATTCCTCCTTGTGTACGTATCAAGGAATGGGCAAAAGAGGGCGCAAATACCGCTGACTAACACCACTTGTTCTGCCTACGTGCCGTGTTTTCGCGCCAGTGCACCATTCCACGAGTTAAATGTAGTGATGGTCTATCGATTGCCAGGGCCGAGGATGATCCGCGATTTTGGACTGGTCCATCGACCGGCTGCGTTTATGAAGCAGAGCTGGGGATAGCGCTGTGTTTGGTAAGGTCTTGTTCCCAACGGACTTCTCCGCCTACGCCAACACCGTTTTCGCCTGTCTGCCTGATTTGAAGGCGATCGGTGTTGGTATGGTGGTCCTGGTAAACGTCATCCGCAGCAACGATGTGCCGATGCCCGAGACCATCAATCAAGAATCCCTGAACCGGGTCAGGTGGAGCATCCAGGAACAACTCAACATAGCCCAGATGGCGCTAGAAGGACATGATCTGCGGGTTAACTCACGCATTGAGTATGGGTCAGTCTCTGAGCAAATTGTGAAAGTGGCTACAGAAGAACGTGTTGATCTCATTGTGGTGGGCGCGCAAGGAAAGACATTGAGCGAGGAATTGCTCCTGGGCAGTACAGCGTATTCGGTGCTCCGCCAGTCGGCAGTTCCGGTTCTGGTCCTCAAAGCGAATGTCGTGCGGGACATGGGACACGTAAAGTGCAAGGGGATCTGCAGTGGCGCCTTTAGTCATATTCTGCACCCGACCGATTTTTCCGAATGTGCAACCAGGGTGTTCCAAATTGTCAGACAGCTCAAATCGTGTGGGGTAGAGGAAGTTGTTTTATTGCACGTACAGGATGAGCGCGCCCTAAGGCACATCTCAAGTGAGCAACTATCCGTGTTTGATCTCGAAGACACGGAACGCCTTAAGCAGATGTCGCGGGCATTGTCGTTGAAAGGCATTGGGTCTCGGCTGATGTTGCGCCATGGCCATCCTGTGCGTGAGATCGTACGAGCTTCCGAAGAGGAAGAGGTCTCATTGCTAGTCATCGGCACCCGTGGTCGAAGCGCTATCCAGGAAATCTTGGCCGGAAGTACGGCCGAAAACGTTATTCGTCTTGCGCGCTGTCCTGTGCTAGCAATTCCATGTTCAGGATAAAGGACCTCAACCTGTTTGATTACGACGGCGGCATCATTATCGTTGCTGAGCCGCTGAGTCGTGTGGGAATACACCGTTCTTTGCCCATGAGACGGTTGGACGCGCGCCTCGCGGCTATCTTCGGCAACGGACAGGGGACAAAGGAACTCCGCGGGAATAGGGTTCTTCTTCGGGTGAATCCGGTCCAACACCGTTTCGATCGAAACTGAATGCAATCCAATACGGAGGCAATATCGTGACTTCTCAAACCACCAGCATTGCTACTGGGCCGGGCCGCAACGTACTCGGGCGGCTTTCTGTGCTGGATCGCCTACTGCCTGTGTGGATTTTCGTTGCCATGGCCATTGGTATCGGGCTGGGAAAAGTGATTCCCGGCCTGGCACCAGCACTGGACTCGTTCAAACTGGACACCGTTTCACTGCCTATTGCCATCGGGTTGCTATGGATGATGTATCCGGTTCTGGCCAAAGTGAACTATAGCAAGATCCCGGCAGTGATGGGCAACTGGAAGATGTCCGCCACGTCCCTGTTCTTGAACTGGATTGTGGGCCCTGCCTTGATGTTTGTGCTTGCCTGGGTCATGCTGCCTGATTATCCTGAGTATCGCACCGGGTTGATCATTGTCGGCCTGGCGCGGTGCATCGCGATGGTGTTGATCTGGAACATGCTGGCCTGCGGCGATAACGAGTATGCGGCAGTGCTGGTCGCTATCAACTCGCTTTTCCAGATCGTTATGTACACGATCTTGGGCTATTTCTACTTGACTATCGTTCCAGGTCTATTGGGTACACAAAGCATCGCTCTGAATATCTCGATGGGGGACATCGCGAAGAGCGTACTCATCTTCCTGGGTGTTCCGTTGGCAGCAGGATTCCTTACACGTTTAGTTCTGAGCCGCCTCAAAGGCAATGAGTGGTATGAGACGAAGTTCATTCCCCGCCTTGGCCCGACAGCGATCATTGGCCTGCTGTTCACCATCGTGATGATGTTCTCGCTCAAAGGCGAAGTCATCCTCGAACGACCGATGGATGTGGTGAGAATCGCGCTTCCGCTGCTGCTCTACTTCGGCATCATGTTCGCGATCTCTTTTGCCGTGTCGTACCTGCTCAAGTTCTCGTATTCTGATACGGCCACGATCTCGTTCACTGCAGCCAGCAACAACTTCGAGCTGGCGATCGCCGTTGCCATCGGTGTATTTGGCTTGGCGTCGGGTGAGGCGCTGGCAACAGTGGTCGGACCACTAGTTGAAGTTCCGGTTCTGGTCGGGCTGGTCTATGTCTCACTCTGGTTGGGCCGCAAGCTGTACCCGCGCGATCCACTCTGGACATCGCCGGCTGAACAACCTCAGGCTGAACCGGCTGCAGACTAAGAGCTGCTGAGTGGGATCAGTCGCACACGGTTGTGTCTGCCCAACGCGCCTAAGCGCGGGCGGAGAAGCTGTACCTGAACCGCTTATGTTGCCGTCAACGAGATGCAAGAAGGGGAGACCTGCCTTGACACAACTCTTCCGCCGTCTGAAGCTCGGAGCAGGGCTCATCGCCCTGCTCCTGGTGGTTCCACTCGTCGTGCGTGCCCAGCAGCCTGTCGCATATGGGCTGTTCTTCTATTCACCGAGCTGCCCACACTGTCATGAAGTCATCAACAACCACTGGCCTGCGATTGAGGCCGAGTTCGGTGAGCGGCTCCAAGTCCTGTTCATAGATGTCACACAGCCCGAAGGTGTAGCTCTCATGCGGGCTACCATACGGGAGCTTGACATCTCCTCGAACGGGGTTCCGATGCTGATTCTCGGCACGGAAGTGCTTGTTGGCTCTATGGATATCCCGGGCCGTGCTCCAGGAATGATCCGGGCAGGGCTAGAGGCGGGCGGTATTCCGATGCCTCCTATCCCTGGGATAGAGTCGCTTTTTGCCTCAGTCGTACCACAACCCTCCCCATCCCCCTCGACCGAGTCCACCTATACGGACGCTGTCGCCGCTCCAACGCGTAGCGTTTTTGACGATCCTGCAAATGTCATCGCAGTGGTCACCTTAGTGGGCGGAGCACTCAGTCTGGCTATGGTTATGACTGCCGCCTTGGGAGCCATCGCTTGGCGCGACGCAGCGCTGCTTGGAATGCTGAGCGGCAGGTTGGGGAGGGTCATTCAGTTCCTTGCTGTGCTGCTCGGCGCCGTTCTGACCGCCTCACTGCTCTTGGGCAGCGCAGGGAATGTGCTTGTCGGATCAGTCGCCGCGATTGTTTTTCTGATCTTCTTGACGCTTGCCATCGTCATGATCAGGAGGCAGTCCGCCAGGCAAGTTCCTGACTGGTTTTTCCCTCTGACTGCGCTGGCTGGCTTGTTCGTTGCTGGCTATCTGGCCTACGTCGAAGTCACGCTGTCCGAGGCGGTTTGCGGCATCGTCGGCGACTGCAATACTGTTCAGCAAAGCCCTTACGCTCGACTCTGGGGAATTCCAATTGGCGTGATCGGCATCGCAGGATATGCGAGTATGCTGTTACTGTCTATCAATTACCGCGTTTCCAGGCAATCATGGCTCGCTATGGCTCTGTTTGCCATGGCCCTCGTCGGTGTCGGGTTCTCAACATACCTCACGTTTCTTGAGCCATTCGTGATCGGTGCAAGTTGCGTCTGGTGTCTGACATCTACGGTGCTGATGATCCTGCTGCTATGGATGACTGTCCCAGCCGCGTGGCATACCGCGCGCGCCCTTCTGGGGCCGAGGCACCCTCAGGAAAAACTAGCTTGAGTGATATGGCTTGCTTTGCCAGGCGAAGAGAAAAAGCCAAGCTGCGCGCGACGTGAGCTTATGCAGTCAGTCGTTATCCAGGGAAGTGTTCTCGTTGGAACAGCACCGGTATGCCTGATTTGAGGTCAGCTATGCCTGCAAAACATATGCCTGGAGAACAAGACTCCCCAATCATCTACATTGCCTATTGCGAACAGGACAAGAGGGTTGCAGACGCAATAACGGGCCATTTCCGGGAGCGCTTGCCTTTCAGGGCTCCAGATGTCAGCTTTGACTTTGGGGATAATGAGCGCCATGGAGAGGGTACCGGCCACACTGTCACGCTTAAAGCGTGGGCCAAAGACGCGTGGTACGTGCTCTTTATCGTGTCGCACCACTGGGCGCATCTGAGGCGCGACATGCTCACAGAACTATTCGTCTGGGAGGATCGAGCAAGCGAAGTCAGTGCGAGATACGGAGATGAAAACCGGCTGATATCTATGCTGTGCCTCGAAGAGCCGAACGCTAAAGTGGCAACCCTCCTGGCGAAATACAACGTTGCGTGCCTGCCGTACACGACGCATGCACAAGCTGAGTTAGCGATCGATATTCTGATCGACAGGTTCGGGACGGGGCCCGTGTGGAAGGCACAGAGCACAACTGCACTCTAGGCTCCAACGGTCCATATCGTGACGAACGCGCCGCGTCACCATGGTGGCAGCGCGGCGCGTAACCTGGGACTCGATTTGCGAGAGCTGTGACTATGGCGTCAGTTTCGCAGTCCGTGTAGAATCTGGTGAATGCGCGCTCGCGAGAGGTCGAACGCGATCGCTAACTTGGGGATACTCTCGCCATTCGTGTAGCGTTGACGAATCAGTTCATTGCGTTGCGCTTTAGGATGGGGACCGTAATAGTCGCTGGTTGCCGCAGGAAGCGTGTCACTGAGCCAACGGAGGACCTTCTTCGCGCAGGCTTCAAGGCTGTATACTCGGTGACGGCGTAAGCCCCATAGGGGCATAACGGTATACTTAACTTGGTACGTTAGGCGCGCTAATGCGTTGGTTATATAGTTTGTTACATAACCGACTGGGAGCGGATATTCCCCGTCGACAGCGCGCCTCCATCTTCCTTCGGGGCCATGTGTGCGTTGAGGCGGCTGTCCCCATTGTACATCAATGTGTCCCCCAGATATCGACAGCTTCCGAGTTTCCGTTCTCGCAAACACCCTCTCCTCATCAATTACCCGTCGGCAACGCCATTCCATAGTCTGTGTTCGTGACTTCCGCGCCAGTGTCGTCTCAACTCCGGCGCCTGCCGAGAGACGAGCCTAGGTAGATGGGCCATTTCCACGTGAGTTGTAGCCGTGATCCTCGTGCGGCACAGTTATGCTGGCCTACAGGGCATCAGTGTCGAGGTACGAGGCTACGACTTGCCCGCTACAGGAGTAAAATACCTTTCATCAACGATCCTATAGCCACTGCAGTGTAAGGGCATCTCGAGGGGATCTGTGGACCGCAAGCGTCTCATCCAGCTCAGCAAGTACCTGGCAAAGCACTTGCGTCATCGACCGGAGCGCTTGGGCTTAACGCTAGCACCCGGTGGTTGGGTCAGCATAGACACGCTGCTGGAGGCCTGCCAGCGCCATGGCATGGCCCTGACACGCGCCGAACTCGAGGCAGTGGTTGCTCAGAACGACAAGCGGCGTTTTTCATTTGATGCGTCAGGCACTCGCATTCGCGCCAGCCAGGGGCATAGCGTGGCAGTGGATCTTCAGCTTGAACCGCAAAGACCACCGCCTGTGCTGTATCATGGTACGGGTCAGCAGTCGGTGGATGCCATCCAGCACATGGGCTTGCTGAAAATGCAGCGCCAGCATGTACACCTCTCGGCAGACTCACAAACCGCCGAGAAGGTGGGCCGTCGCCATGGGAATCCTGTAGTCTTCGCGGTGGATGCGGCGCGTATGCACGCGGACGGGCACACCTTCTACTGCTCCGATAACGGGGTATGGTTGGTGGAACGCGTCCCGCCGATGTACCTCTCCCTGGCCGAGGGTACGTGAGCGGTGGCACGTAGCACTGGGACGTTGGAACGGAGAACTTCCCGCTCTGTTGTCGATATGTTCGCGAGAAAGGGACCCGATTACGTCCGCTCGCTCCATATGCTTCGGAGATGATAGGCGCGCAACGAGCGTACACAAGCCATCCCGTGCTCAGCAAAAACCCGTGCGTGCAATATGTCGCCGCCTGGGAACACCTGGCTCGTCAGACTCAGCAGACCGTCGTTGGCAAACACTTCAATGGAAGAGCTGTCCACCAGGATGCGCAGCCTAATCTGGCCGTCATCAGGCTCAAGCGGAGCTACGAAGCTGGGGTTGAAATAGGGAATTCCTGCGTCGGATCGGTGGATGGTCATCTCACGCCTGGGCACATCGTAGGAGATCCGCACCGCGTCCTCAGCGCCGGTCGATAGACTCATGCCAAAAGCCGTGGCGTCTGCTAGGGCAACGTCCAACTCAATGTCGAGCGTCTGTCCGCAGATCGCGTCGAGCGCGAGCGGACCATCAACGGTGATGTTTTCCCACGTGCCTAGCGGCATGCGCAGATTGTGGAGCGCATCGACAGGGCGCTGAGCTAGCCGGTATCCGGCTGACGTCTTGGCGAGGCTCAGCGCGCGCGGGATGGTCATTGCCCCGCGCCACACGGATGTCGGGACTTTATTGGCATACGCCCAGTTGCTCATCCAGGCAACGAATAGACGACGTCCCTCTGCAATGTTGTTATACGTGGTTCCCGCGTAGTTGTCCGGGCCCCAGTCGAGCCATAGAATCTTCCCCGGCGTGTCCTCGACAAATGTCCTGCCATCGAAGTTGCCTACCGCGTAGCGTGTGCCCCCTCCCCCGGCGGGCGCTGTCGGGTTGACGCTGAAGACCAACAGCCACTTGGTGATACCATCCACCGTCATCGGGAATAGATCGGGCACTTCCCACACACCCCCCTCGTAACCGCTGCCAAACTCGCTGACCACTTCCCATTGCAGCAGATCCGGCGAGGTCAGAAACATAATCGATTGTCCCGCCGACAAGACCATCACCCAGCGTCTGTCGTGCCAGAAGACCTTCGGGTCGCGAAAATCCGGGCGCAGGGCAGGGATGATTGGATTATCTGTGTACTTTGTCCACGTCCGGCCCCGGTCGGTGCTATATGCCACGCCCTGGGTCTGAGTGCTGTAGGTGTAGAGCGCCACGAGTCCGCCGCCAGGGACCAACCCGCTTGAATTCGCAGGGTCCACTACCACTGTACCGGAGAATATGGTGCCGAGGTGGTCAGGGTAGAGGGCAATGGGCAGCGTCTCCCATTGGATTAGGTCCGTGCTGACGGCGTGGCCCCAATGCATCGGTCCCCACACGGTGCTGTGCGGGTGATACTGGAAGAAGAGGTGATATTCTCCGTCGTAGTAGACCAGGCCATTCGGGTCGTTCAGCCAGCCGTACGGCGCGCTGTAATGAAACTGCGGGCGGTACGGCTCGTCATGCAAGCTCGCAGACGGATCATCAGGAATATGTGTCAAGACAGGTTCTCCGGTGAAGGCATGGCAGACAGCGGCAGGTTGCGCTCAGCCAAGCGACTCGCGTTCGACAAAGGGACACGGCAGCAGACGCTGGACGGGCGTTTCGCCGACCTCGTCCGCGTCCTCTTCCGAGGTCAGGTAATCCGCCGCCCAGTGCCCCATCGCGTAGTGTGGGAGTTGCATGGTGGATAGCTTCGGGTGCAGCGCCATGGCGATAATCTCCTGGTTATCATAGCCAATGATCGCCACATCGTCGGGAATCTCCAGATGAAGCTTGTGGAGAGCATCGTAGGCTCCCATTGCCATACGATCATTGCCGCAGAACAGGGCCGTTGGCGGATTATCCAGGCTCATAAGCTGCTTTGTATGATCGTAGCCATGCTCGGCAGCGCCGTAGCCGAAGCACACCAACGCCTCATCGAACGGCACGTCGTACTCGGCGAGCGCTTGACGGTATCCCGCCAGCCGTCCCCGCGATGCTGGAATACCGGGTGTCACAGTGAACACATTGATGAACCCGATGCGGCGGTGGCCGCGCTTGAGCAACTCACAGGTAGCCTCATAGCCCCCCCGCACCTCATCGGGCACGACACAGGGCAGCGAACGGTCTTCGACAAAGCAGTTTGCCAGAACAGTCGGCACTTCGTAGATATTGGGAGGGACGGTAACTGGCCGATGATACATTGCGGCAAAGATTATGCCCTCTACTTCGCGGTCGAGAAGCGCATCGACTGCCTGCTGCACGTGATTCAGGTCATCGCCTGTGCTGATGACCATCAGGATATGGTTTGTCTCCCACGCCACGTCTTGCGCGCCGCGAATGATATCCCCGGCGTAGGGAGTCGTAGCCACCTGATCTGCAATGAACCCGATTAATCGTGAGCGCTGCGTGCGCATCGAGCGTGCCGTGTAGCTCGGTCGGTACTCCATGCTCTCGATGACGGCCATGACTCTGGCCCGCTTTTTCTGGCTTACGTGGGCGTAGTTATTCAGCACCCGCGACACGGTTGCAGGGCTTACTCCGGCTTGTTTGGCGATATCGTGAATGGTGGGCTTCTTGCTCATGACACACGATTCCGATGCTGAATGCTCTCAGGCGTCATCGTCCCACGCGGAGCGCATTGACCAGATGTCTAGACGGCCGATGGCCGCGTCGGGCCTGCCCCATACCCGCAGACCAGTCGAATCAGCGCGCGTCGGGAATACGCGGCTGGTCAGGCTCTTTCGCTCGTTGGCGTAGACCTCGATCATGGACTGGTCGAGGTAGGTGTGCAGGCTCAGCATATTGTCGCCCAAATCGAGAAATCCGCCTTGAACGCCGCGCTGGTGCACATTCGCACTCAGGCTGGTCCGCTCGCGGTCGATGAACAGCCACCTGTGGCGCGAATCGTAGCCGATGCGCGTCTCTTCGTCGCCCGCCGGGCTACGCCGCACGCTGATGCCGAGTGACTCGCCTCCAGGTACAAGCGCCGCCAGCCGGATGTCGAGTAGGGTTCCGCGGACGGACGCCAGCTGAGCATTCGCTTCGCCCACCGTCACGTTTTCCAACGCGATCAGGTGCTCACCGTGCAACGTCTCCAGCTCGGGAACGGGCGTAACACCCAGCTCTCCGTCGTCGTGCAGGAACAGGACGACCGGCAGCCCGGCGTTGCCATTCCAGCCCAGATCATACGCCATCTGTGCATCCATCTTCGTCTGCGCGATGTTGAAGACGATTGTGCGCCCGCGCTCGTCCACCGCACCACTCGGACCGGTGAAGTGCTCGCCATAATCAAACAAGCGCGGCTCGGCATGGTCGGGCCTGAAAGTCAGGCTGGCCGCGTCCCACGTGCCGATCCAGTAGGGCACGTACTTCAGGAAGTGCGCGCTGGGATGGCCGGGCGCCCACCACGGGCTGAACAGGAAGATGTGTTTGCCTTTGCCGAGCGGCAAGAAAACCGGCAGTTCCCACATCATGCTGACGAGTGGATAGCGGCGGCTGTCCCCGACGAGCAGTGGCCCTTGATATGTCCAGTTGACCAGATCACTTGACGTATACAGCAGCGCCGTGCCGCCGATGCCCTGCACGCCCGCGCCGACAAGCTGGCACCAGAAATCGCCCTCACGCCAGACGTATGTGTCGCGGAATTCCCTGGGCAGTAGTGGCTGTCCCATGATCCGGATGGCCGGATCGAGCGTTGTCACGGGCGATGGATGTACGATCCAGCGCTTCAGGTCGGGGTCGCCATCGTCCCGGTACGTGCTGCGCGCCAGCCCGGTCATCTGGTTTGGCGTCATGGCGTTGTTGCCCGCCGTGAAGAACAGGACTGGGTTGCCGTCTCCGTCTACGTTGGCGCTGCCCGACCAGATGCCGTCCGGCGCAACACTGTCCTTTTCGGGGTAGATTGCATCGGGCAGGTCTCGCCAGTGCACGAGATCGTCACTACACGCATGGCCCCATGAGATGTTATGCCAGAATGGCCCGTGCGCGTTGTGCTGGTAGGTAATATGGTAGCGGCCCTTGAATTGCAGTAGCGCGTGCGGCTCATTCATCCAGTGCTGCGGCGGGATGAAGTGGTACCGCGGACGGTGCATGTCGCCTGCATAGCGCGAGCGGCGTGGGTGTGTGTCCGGCGCAGGGTTTCTGCCGTCAAAACGCGCTACGTCCTCACGAAAGGCATCGCGCACCTGCTCTGGCGTCCAGGGCGACGCGTCGATCTTCAGTTCGTCAATCAAACCGTCGAAGCAGTTCGCCTCGAAGGCGTGGTCGAGGCGCACCGGCGTATTGTGCTTGCCGATCAGCACGTCCTTCACGGCAGGCTTCAGGCTCTTTCCCGGCGCACACCCCTGCTCTGCAACGCACGTGCCGTTCAGGTACAGGCGCAAGCAGCCCTCGACGGAGTCGAACGTGGCGGCGACGTGTGACCAGACGTGGCGCGGCAAAAGGCGATCCGCGCACCAGACCTCAAGCCAGTCGTCACCCACGCCCAGTTGTAGCGACCACGCGCCGTGCGTGAAGGTGCCCAGGATGAAGCCGCGCTGCGCTAGCCGGTCGTGCTGGTTGACGATGGCGCTGAGTTGCCCGCCGATGCCGCTCTCAAACGTGCGCGGCGCGACCCAGGCGGCGATGGTCTGGGCCGTGGTGGGAGTCTCGAAGGAGTCGAGCGGATGATGCACCCACGTGGAATAGCCGTCGAAGAGCAGCGCCTGGCCGCGAATGCCGTCGCGCCACATCGGATCGCTTGCGGGCCTGTAACGTGCGTCGTTAAAGACGTAGGTGATCGCATTCTCAACGCCGCTCACGTTCTCGCGCGTCGCCCTGCCCTGGCCCTCGTCAAATGCCCACCATGCGCGCAGGCTGCCGCTGCCCATTCGAGACTCCTTCACTCCTGCAGATGTCCCTTGGGAGTGTGCAGGGGCGGCCTTGCGTGCGCGCCCCTGCGCTTCTCCACGGTGTGTGGTCAGGCCCGCGTCAGCTCGCGTTGAAGCGGTCCAGCGCAGCCTGGTAGATCTCGATAAGCTGCGGCAAGCCCATCGCGTCGAGCTGGGCGAGATAGCCATCCCATTCACCCTCGATGCCGCCCTGCGCCAGCCATTGGGCGCGCTTGAGGTTGACGAACTCGTTGATGTCAAACTCGATCAACTGGAGTTGGTCAAGCTCTTCCGGCGTGAAGAACACGGTCGGGTACCATTCCTTTTCGGCGAAGGGCAGGTACACGGCAGTCAAGTCCGCGATGCGCTGTTTGGCGCGCGGCTCCATGTCTACCACACGACCGAAATCCTCATTGAAGATGATGCCCAGCCCTTCCGGCGCGACGGTCTGCCGGAACTCGCCCATCGAGACGCCTTCGGGAAGCGGCAGGTTGACCAGCATCCCGTCCTCATTCACTTCGTAGATGGTCCCCACCGGCCCCCAGATGACCTGGGCGGTCACATACGGCTCGTAGAATAGGTCCACCCAGCGCATGGTCAGCTCTGGGTTCTGGTTCGCGGACGTGATGGCGAACGCGGCGCGCCCGATGCCGGAACCGTTGGCATGGCCCACGCCCTGGATACCCGTCGGGCCGACAAGCGGCGGGACAAGCGTGTACTGGTCGGCGCGATCCGGCCCGACCACTTCCTCGATCTCCCACCAGATGTACGAGCCAAGCTGCGACACGTCGCCCGCTTTACCCTTTGCCAGATAGGTCTGAACGTCCTGCGTGAACGACTCCGGGTCGATCAGACCTTCGGCGGCCCACTGGTGGAAGTAGCTGATGGCGTCGCGGTATTCAGGCTGGACGGCGGTGAAGATCACCTTGCCGTCGCGGACGATCACGTGCTCGTAATCTGCGATGGTGTCGGGCATGCCAAACGCACCGAACAGGTCGCCAATGTCCGCGCACCACCAGTCGAACATGAAGCTGAACGGGATCTCGTCCGCCTGACCGTTGCCGTTAGGGTCCTGTGTTTTGAAGGCGGCCAAGACGTCGTGCAGCTCGTCCATGGTGGTCGGCATTTCCAGGCCGAGTTTGTCGAGCCAGTCCTGGTTGATGGCATGGAAGAACCGCACCGCGCCAATGCCCGATCCTTCGCCCATCTGGATGAAGGACGGTAGCGCGTAAATGTGGCCGTCCGGCGCGGTGACTGCGCCCTTCAGGGCGGGATAGCGCTCGAAAGCTGCACTGACGTTTGGCGCATGTTCCGCGATCAGGCCTTCCAGCGGGATCAGCGTGCCGTTTCCGCCATAGGTCACGATGTCGGCGTCGGAGAATCCGGTGTTCCAGAATGCATCGGGCAGGTCGCCGCTGGCCAGGATCAGGTTCTTTCGCTCCTGATAGTCGGCGTTGGCGATGTTCGTCCACTCGACATGGACGTTGGTCTGCTGTTCTGCCCAGTCGAAAATCACCATCTGGTCAAAATCGGGGGTGAGCGGTCCGGCTTTCTGCGCCACGATGCGAAGCGTGACCGGCGTGTCGGTCAGCGGCTCAGGCGAGATGGTCCAGGGCGCGCCGTTGCCGCCATCCTGCGCCAGGACCGGCGTCACCACCATAAAAACGAGCAACAGTGCGATCAATACACGTTTCATCGTCCTCATCCTTTCCGGGATGGATTCCAGAACCATGGGAGAGTGCGCGGTAGGCTCAGCGATACGTTGGGTCGCCAGATCACCTCCTTGAATGCCAGTTAGCCCTTGATCGCGCCGATCATCATGCCTTTGACGAAGTAGCGCTGGAGGAACGGGTACAGCACGATCATCGGCGCGCTGGCCACGATGATCATCCCGTACTTGATCAGCTCGGTCACGCGCTGCTGGTCGGCGTAGGACGTCACGCCGGTGAGCATGGCGGCGTTGGCCGTCACCTCGCTCTGGGTGAGGATGTTGCGCAAGACGAGCTGAAGGGGATACATATCCTCACGCGTGATGAAGATCAGGGCGTCGAAAAACGAATTCCAGTTGCCGACGGCGTGGATTAGGACCATGACGGCGATGATCGGTCCTGAGAGTGGCAGCACCACGCGCAGGAAGAAGCGTAAATTTGACGCGCCGTCGATGGATGCTGCCTCGCGCAGCTCGTCGGGGATCGTAATCTGGAAGAACGTGCGTGTAATGATCAGATTCCAGACGCTGACCGCGTTGGGCAACACCATGGCCCAGATCGTATTGAAAAACCCCAGGTCGCGCACGAGCAGATAACGCGGGATCAGGCCACCATCGAAGAACATGGTGATCACGAAGAAGAACATGATCACGTTGCGGCCGATGAGATCCTTGCGCGACAGGGCGTAACCCGCCATGAGTGTCAACGTTACGCTGATGAGTGTGCCGACGGCCGTATAGATGGCGCTGTTTCGGTAGCCGGTCACAATCGAGGAGTCGGCGAAGATGCGGCGAAAGCCTTCAAACGTTAGCCCTTGTGGGAGCAGCCACACCGAGCCGGAATAGATGGCGTCCGGGTCGCTCACCGAGGCGATAACCAGGAAATAGAGCGGATAGAGCACCAAGAGCAGCGTCGCCGTCAGCACGAGAAAGCTGACGATGTTAAAGGCGCGGTCAGTCGTGAGGCTGCGGATAGCGGGCCGGAGAATGCTCATGATGTTCTCCTCACCACAGGCTCGTATTCGAGATGCGTTTCGCGAAGCGATTAACCATGACCAGCAGGATCAAGTTGATCACCGAGTTGAACACACCAACCGCTGCCGAAAAGCTGTATTGTGCGCGCTGAAGGCCCAGGCTGTAGACATACGTCTGGATGATCTCGGATGTTGGCTTGTTGAGCGGCGTCTGCATCAGCAGAGCCTTTTCAAAACCGACGTTCATGATGTTGCCAATGGCGAGAATGAGCAGAATGATGATGGTAGGCATGATGGCGGGCAGGTCTACGTGCCGGATGCGGCCCCATTTGCTCGCGCCGTCCATGATGGCTGCCTCGTGCAGCGCCGGATCGACGGCAGCCAGCGCGGCCATGTACACGATGGTGGCGAATCCTGTGCCCTGCCACACACCCGACCAGACATAAATGGATGGGAACCAGTCCGGGCTGGCCATGAACTGCACCGGCTGCTCACCAAAAAGTACAATCAGGTGGTTGATCAGGCCGCTGCGAGGCGATAGGAACACGTTGATCATGCCCACCAGCACCACAGTCGAGATGAACGTCGGCGCGTAAATAACGGTCTGCACAAGGCGTCGGTAGCGCACGACCGGGAACTGGTTCATGAGCAGCGCCAGGAAGATGGGCAGAGGGAACGACACAAGCAGAGCGTAGACGCTCAACCACAGCGTATTGCGCAGCAGCGTTCCGAATTGAAAGGAGTTGAAGAAGCGTTGGAAATGTTCGAAGCCGACCCATGGACTGCCCCAGATCCCCTCAGTCGGCACGAAATCCTTGAAAGCGATCTGGATACCGTACATGGGGCCGTACTTAAAGACGAGAAAGTAGAGGATGGTCGGCACGAGAAAGAGGTAGAGCTGGTAGTTGGTCAGTATTCTCCTGAGGCTGTTTCGCAGGCCTGTGCGGCTAAAGTCAGCCGACAGCCTCCTTACGAGTGACCCGCTCTT
>JADZBY010000358.1 GCA_020851855.1 Anaerolineae bacterium | reverse complement strand
TTTGGCCCGCTGTGGCAGATGCACCCGTCGGCCATGCGCCACGCGGCGCGCGATTCGGGCAGTTTCACCATCGCGGAGTGGAACGGCCACCCGGTCGGCTACCAGCTCACCACGACGCATTACCGGAACGCTCACCTGGCGCGGCTGGCGGTCACGCCGCGTGTTCAGGGCGTGGGCGTGGGCGGGGCGCTGCTCAGCCATCTGATCGATTCGTTGGCCCGGCGTGGAATCGCCTCGTTGAGCGTCAATACACAGGGCACGAATATGCGCTCGCTGAACCTGTATCGCATGTACGGCTTCACGCCGAACGGCAACAACATCCCATGCTGGACGGCGCGGTTGGAAGCGCCTCACCCCCGGTCCCTCTCCACGCCGGGGGCAGCGTAGCGAGGGGAAATCGCCGCGATTCCGTGTTGTGGTTCCCCTCTCTACGGCACTCCGTGGAGAGGGGCCAGGAGTAAGGCCGGCCTTCAGTTCAGCCCCGCACCTTTTCCGCGGCCTCGGCAAGCTGGGCGAAGGCCGCGCGCGTGATGGGCACGTCAAACACGCGCCCGACAATCTCCGCCCAGCCGATCAGGAAATACTCCCAGCCATCGGCCACCGTCAGCTGGCGTAACGTGGCTTGCGCCATCGCCTGATGCAGAAAATCCAGCGCGCCGCGATAGTTTAGCTCCCAAACGATGCCCTCTGCCGGAAAGCGCGCGTGCGCCATCAGCGGCGAGCCGGGCCGGTCCTTACCCATGCCCGTCGCGTTGATGACCAGCGAGCCAGCCGGGAGATCCGCCAGCAGCGCGTCGTTCTGGTCAGGCGTTGTGTGGTGCACGTACTCGACGGGCAGCGCCGATTCACCCACCATCTCGACCAGCGCGCGGACATGCGCCAGCCGGCCCGGCTCCACATCGACCACGATCAGCCGCCGGGGCTGCTCGGACGGCGGGCGGCGCAGCATGTTGAGCGTGATGGCCGCCGCCGAGCCGCCCGCGCCCAGGCACAGCACGTCCGCGCCGGTGCGCTGCCAGTGATCGGGCGGGATGAACTGGTTCATCGCCTTGCCGGATGTCAGGGGATCGGTGGCGTCGCCGTACAGCAGCCCGTTGCGCTTGACGATGCAGCTCACCTCGCCGGTCAGGCGCGCGTCGTCGCCCAGGCCGGTGAACAGGTCGCGCGTGGCGTCCAGCAGGGCGATCTTGTGCGACGTGATCAGTGCGCCGCGCACCTGCGGATCGTCCAGAATCGCCGCGACCACCTGCCGATAGGCGTCCGGCGGCGCGCCGAGTGGCAGATCGACGCCCACCAGCTGCGCGCCCTCGATGCCCAGGATGCGAGTCCAGGCCGGCCACATGCGCATACTGGTCGAGTGGCCCGTCGTGACGCCCACGAAGACCATCGCCGGGCTGCCGAGGCGCGCGTCGCCCGTCGCGGACGCGGCGTTATCAATCGCAGCCATACACACGCTTGATGCGGCGGCGATAATCGTCATAGGATGCGTCAAAGCGCCGCTGCGACTCCTCACTGCCGACGAAATAGCTGCTGGTCAACACGTGCGGCGGCTTGCCCAGCTTCACCAGCCGCTCGGCAATGGCCACCTTGAGCGCGTTGGTGACCGCCGCCGCGCCGATGGTCGATCCCGGCCCGACCGGATCGTCAAAGCCCGGGATGCGGATCAGGGCGTCGCCGGCGGGCGTGCAGTTGTCGATGACGATATCGGCCACATCCACCAGCTTCTTGCCGCTGCTGTGCCGCGCTCCGGACTTCGCGCTGTGATCGGCGGACACCACGGCGATAACCGGGCGGCCCATCTTCTTCGCTTCCATGCCCATCTCGACCACGACTTCGTTCACACCGCTGTTGGAGAAGAGCAGGAAACAGTCCGGCTCCTGGATGACGAAGTTGCGCAGGATGACCGCCGCAAAGCCTTCGAGGTGCTCCAGGTACATCGCCTGGCGCTGGCCGTTGGAGCCGACCACCTGGTTATGGAAGGTCAGCGACAATTCGACCATCGGATGGAAGCCGGGGAAACTGCCGTGGCGTGGGTACATTTCTTCCAGGAAGATGCGCGAATGGCCGGTCCCGAACATGTGGACCAGCCCATCCTGGGCGATGCTATTCGCGCACAGGTCCGCCGCGCGCTCGATCTCGTCCATCTGCGTGCGGGCGATCTTCTCGACAATATGGCCGGCGGCGGCCAGATAATCCAGGGCAAGGCTCATGAGATGTACTCCTCTTTGACGGTTAGGAATCGACTCAGACCTGCAACGGGTAAACGCCGTACTGGCGCGCCGCCTCGAACAGCGTGATCACATTTTCGGCGGGCACGTCATCCTGCAAATGGTTGCTCGGCGAGAGCACATAGCCGCCGCCCGGCCCAAGCTGCGCGATGCGGCGCTTCACCTCGGCGATCACATCCTGGCGCGCGCCGGGCATGGCGTGCGAGATGTCGATGCCGCCCAGGAACGCCAGCCTTTGCCCAAACTCGGCCTTGATGGCGTCCAGGTCCATCGAGGGCAGCGGCTCCAACGGGTGCACCACGTCGACGCCGATCTCGGCGAAATCGGGCAGCAAGGGCCAGATGTTGCCGTCGCTGTGCAGCATGACCTTGAGGTCGCTCCTGAAGGATTTGGCGGTGTTCACCAGCCGGGCCAGCGCCGGTTTGATATGCGTGCGGAACATGCGCGGCGAGATGACCAGCGACTCGTTGCCCGCGTAATCGTCGCCGGGTAGTTCGATCATGTCGATGGTTGACCCGCATGCGGCAAGGTAGTTGCGCAGCAGGCCGTCGATAGTGTCCGTGACGCGGTCGAGCAGGTGATGGGCGAAATCCGGGTCCAGCGCGAGGTCCATGAGGAACTGCTCCGTGCCGCGTAGATCGCACGCCGTCTGGAACGGCCCATGTGAGGTGACCATGCGCGCGATGATGAAGCAGTCCGTCTGCTCACGAAGGGCCTGGGCGCGCTCGGCTACGCCCGCCGTCCACTTGGGCAGCGACGTGTCCGGCCATGTCAGCCGCCGGTCGATGTCGTCGATGGACGAGGCGTCGGTGAGGATGCCGTCGTCCGCGTAAAAATACGGCGTGGCGCGAATCCAGGGCTGGCCGTAGCTATCGAGGAAGCGCGACGGGTCGCCGGTCTGGACCGCCGGGCTGCTGGGCGAGAGGGCGGGCCAGACATAGCGCGTATCGATGCCCAGCGCGGCGAACAGCCGGTCATCCTGGTACGAGATGTTGTGGCCGGACCGGAACGGCTCGACCGGCGCGCCCAGGTTCAGCGCGTCGAGCAGGCGGAAATACAGGTCATCGACGACGCCATACGGCCCGCCGCCAAGCGCGACCGGCACGCGGTCTGGTTCCTGGTGGTCGAGCGCGGCGCGGACACGTTCGCGAGAGGTCATCGCAGCGGGCATCGGACTTTCACCTTTAAGCTGAGCAGCGAGGTTATAAATGTACGGACATTCGCACATACGATCCTAGGCGGCGCGGGCGGCTTTGTCAAGCGTGAGCGGCGCTGTCGACGTTCGTCCCCTTTTCGGGACTATCGCCCGTTTCCCTGTTGCTTAAATTCGCAGAATTCATACACTGAAGGGTGTCCGGGATGTTACGTGGTGTCACGAGTGAGGCACATCCAGCCCAGCCGGGTCCAGAAAGGAACACCTATGAAATCGAGAGTACAGCGTCTGATGCGCATGGTGCTCGTCGCGGCGGTGCTCGCGACGGCGGCTATCGGCCTGTTCGCCGTTCCGACATCAGCCGTCTCTGCGCAAGGGGCGCTCTGCACGCCGTTCCACATTGTGCAGCGCGGCGAGAACCTGTACCGCATCGCCACCGCCTACGGTACGACGTGGCCCGTGTTGGCGTACATCAACGGGATCACCAACCCCAACTACATCTGGGCCGGGATGCGCCTGTGCCTGCCGCCCGGCAGCGCTCCCGGTGCGCCCGGACCGTATGTCCCGCCCGGCGGCGTGGTGACTCCGCCCGGCGGCGGCACGCCCGGCACAGGCACGTACTTCCCGCCTGCGGGCGTCTACCCGACCATCGATTTCAATACGCGCAGTGCGACGAACGGGCAGACCATCCAGATCACCGGGCGCAACTTCCCCGGCAGCCGTTCGGTGAACATCCACATCGCGCCGCAGGGCACGCCCTACCCGGCTACGGCGTCGGGCACTGCCGTCACCAACCCGGACGGCACGCTGCTGACCAACTTCACCATCCCGGCAGATGTGGCGGGCGTCCCGTTGACCGGCTGGGCGTTCTCAATCATCGTGCACGATCCGGTGTCGGGCTATTATG
>JADZBY010000357.1 GCA_020851855.1 Anaerolineae bacterium | reverse complement strand
GGCGTGTTTGCCCAGGCACACGATGACCGCTGCGCCGCTCGTCCGGAATACGAGGTCGAGGTAATTCCCGGCGCACGTCTTACGCGCCCGGCTCACCCCGATCTCCTCGCGCGATTTGCAGTGCACCACGGCGGACGTGACGTAATCCACGCCGGGCCGGATGGGCTGATCCGCTTCCAGCCCATACAGCGCTCGCGCCAGTGTGCGCACCGCCGCCCAGTAGCGGCTCCAGTGCTTCGCATACGTACCGTCGCGCAAGAGTGCGTACTTGTGCTCGCGCGTCCAGGCGCGCTGGCCGCCCCCGAAGCGCCGGACGAAGAAATCCACGATCTGATCATCCGGCCACTCGGCGGTCGGGTGCAGCTCGTCGGGATGGATCGTCGGGTTCGATCCGACAAAGAGCAGCGGCGCATGTTCCAGATCGCCGTTCCACGGCGCGGGCGACTGGTGCGGGCCGTCGTGCAGGGCGCGCTGGCTACGCACCACCGTTGCACACGGGTGATCGCCGCCCGCGTCGCTCAGGCAGTGCGCCACAATCGGGCAACGCGCGATGAGCAAGAGCAACTCCCGCGCCGCCGGGCCGAGGCCCTCACCTTGCCCTGCGTTCACTGCCCATCCACATCCACGCCCTCGGCGACGGCGGCGGAGTCGTCGTCGCCGTGGCCGCGCTGGTCCGCCGCCTGGAATACCGCCTCGGTGGCTTCCATCGTGCGCAACGACACGCCGTACTGCTTGCCCAGCGCCAGCGCATAACGCACATCTTTGAGCAGCCAGCGCAGCGCAAAGTCAATATCGCCATAGCGGCGCTCCAGGATGCGCGGCGCTTTGGCCGCCACCATCGGGCTGGTTGTCGCGCCGGACAGCGCCAGCTCGCGAATCTGGCCCATGTCCAGGCCCGCCGCTTCGGCCAGCCGCATCCCTTCCGCCAACCCGGCCACCTGCGCAGCGGCCATCATGTTGTTGATCAGCTTGTAGGTCGCGCCCGCGCCGATTGGCCCCAGGTGCGCAATGCGGCGGCTGATCGCTTCGAGGACCGGGCGCGCCTTGTCCAGCGCCGCCGTCTCGCCGCCGACGAACAGCGTCAGTTCGGCGTTCGCCGCCGCATTCTTGCTGCCCGCCATCGGCGCGTCAAGAAAATCCAGGCCGCGCGCTTTCACCGTCTCGCCAAGCTCGCGCGTCCAGTCCAGCGACAGCGTGCTGCACTCGACCAGGACCGCGCCCGGCGCTGATCCGGCCAGCGCGCCGTCTCCGCCCAGCCACACCGCGCGCGACGCGGCGTCGTCGCCCACGCACGAGATGACGATCTCGGCTCCCGCTGCGGCTTCACGCGGCGAGGCTGCAACCTGAGCGCCGCGCGCTGCGAATGGCTCGGCCTTGTCGCGCGTGCGGTTGTACACGGTCAGCTTGTGGCCCGCTTTCAGGATATTGCCGGCCAGCCCACGGCCCATGATGCCAAGACCGATCAAGGCGACGTGTTTCATGCTTCTTCTCACTCCTTGTCCAGGACAATACGCGGCGTCCTGCATGATCCTTGCTGAGCGCGGATTACCATCGCGGGCGGCTCGCGAGCCGCCCCTACATCAACGGTCGGTGTAGGGCAACCCTCAACGCGCTCCAGAACTTCGAGGCCGGAACTCGCGAGCCGCCCCCACATCAACGGTCGGTGTAGGGCAACCCTCAACGCGCTCCAGAACTTCGAGGCCGGAACTCGCGAGCCGCCCCTACATCAACGGTCGGTGTAGGGCAACCCTCAACGCGCTCCAGAACTTCGAGGCCGGAACTTGCGAACCGCCCCCACATCAACGGTAGGTGTAGGGGCGCGTCGCGACGCGCCCATCCGGGCAGGCGTCGGGTCGGGCGTCGGCCCGCGCCGGTGCAGCAGAGCACGTCAGGAATCAGGCAGCGCGCTGGCCCCGAATATACACCACGCGGGCGGCAAGCATCAATTATCAATTGCCTTGTCCCCGTGTGGCTCCCAGGGCCAGCGGCGAGTGTGGAACGTGCGCCGCCCGTGTGCGGCGTCACTATGATGCCACATCCGCGTGCAGCGTCATCAGGTACGCCACGACATCGGCCACATCGGCGGCGGAGAACGCCTCAGCGTAGCCCGCGTACATCATGTCCCGGAAGCCCGGCACGACGAACACGCGCGGCTGCACGATGCTCTGCGTCAGGTACGCTTCTGCCGAGAGGCCCTGCACGCGCGTCCCAGCCCGGTCTGCCACGCCGGAGAGATTCGGCCCGATGGCGAACCCACGCCCGACCTTGACCGTCGCATGGCAGCCCGAACACGGCGGCGCTTGGCCGTGACCCGCGCTGAAGATCACCCGGCCACGCTCCGCATCGCCGCCCGGCGCAGGCGCATCCGCCGTGGGCGCAGCCGTTGCGGCTCCCGGTGTGGTCGTGGCGGTCGGTTCCAGCGCCACAGGACTGGGCAAGGCGCGCCGTGTGGCGGTTGGCCCGGCGGCTACCGCCCGCGGCGTTGCGGTTGGACTCACCGGCGGGCGGTAAGCGCCGGCAACGAAGACGAAAACGCACGCGGCCACGAAGATCACGCCGCCCAGCGCCGCCCCGGCCACGAGGAGATAGGTACTGCGATTCATCTCAGACCTCGGTCCATACACAAAGAAGGGGAGAGCAGGCTGCTCTCCCCTCACATGATGCTGATTCAGCCAGAAACGCCCGTCTCAGTCGGCCATGTTCAGCTTGAGCACGCCGCCGGTCATGCCCGGACCCAGCGGCACGGTCCCGAAGCTGACATACAGCGCGCCATCCGGGCCTTTGGCGATGCCAAACGGCGCGGGCAGCCCTTCGGCAACCGGCTCAGCGCCGTCTTCCGTCACCTTCACGACGCGGCCCGGCCCAGGCCCCGTGTCGCTGAAGAGCACCAGCTCGACCGCATACAGCGTATCGCCATCCAGCAGGATGTCGGACACCGCATTCAGCCCTTCGTAGGTGTGCTTCAGCTCGCCGCCCGACCAGTGCTCGATCTTGGCAGCGCCCGGCGCAAGGCCCGCGCCCAGGAAGCCGATGTAGATGTCGCCGTTCTCCGCGATCTCAATCGAGTCGGGGACCGGGTTGTCCGGCCACGCCTGGACCAGCTGCAAGCCGTCGGCTTCCGTCCAGGACGCCAGGCAGTTGCAGCCCGCGTCCACGATGTACAGCGTGCCGTCCGCGCCCCAGGCGATGTCCGCGACATTGCTGTCGTAGCCGTTGCCGTCGGGATCGTTGGCCGCCTCAAACGGGTTCAGGTGAATGATGCGCTTCACGACGAGGGTAGCCGGATCGATCTCGGTGATCGTGTCCGTCCAGAACGCGCCATACGCGCCCGGCCCCGTGCCGCTGAACACCACCCACCACGAGCCATCATGCTCCAGGGCGCGGTACAGGCCCAGCGTTTCCATCGCGGCAGCCGAGCTGGGGAAGCCCTTGAGGATGTCGGTCGCGGTCCCATCCGGCGCGATAGACAAGACGCGGCCCGTCATGCCCAGCTTCATCACCGATTCGCCTTCCGGGCCGGGCAAGGTCATTTCCACCTCACCGCCCGTGCCGGCGTCCGCGACGAGCAGATTTCCGTTGGAATCGAAGGAAAGGCCGCGTGGTGCGCCCAGGTCCGCGATCACGACCTCGCCGGGCAGCGGCGGCGGTCCATCCTGGGCGAGGACTGGCAGCGCCAGCCCCAACAACAGACATGCGAGGACAGGTACGACGAGTGCCTTACGAATCATGTTCTCTTCTCTCCTCGTTATACGAGCGAGCATAGCCCCGAGGCCACGCGGCCAGCACTGAGCAGACGGCACGTGCAGTAGCCCCACTGCGCATGGGTCCGGGAGGTGTTCAGTTTCGCTGGTGTCCCTGATAGGGAATGGGCCTCTCCGCATCATGGTATCCCGCTCGTCATCAGAGTCAAGCCAAATCGGCTAAATAATTCATCAAAACCTATATAAACATATAAAAGCCTGCGAACACGTGTTCCGAATCGTAAGTGTCTGCCCGGCGCTTCCGCTCGCGCTGGTCGCGTTGAATTGCGCCCGGTCCTATACTTCTCCGTGCGCCGCATCTGACTGCCATCGCTCCGCAGGAGAAAGCTATGACCGCCCTATCGCCGTCCGTACCGGCTGTCCCGGAACGCACCTATCGCCGCCGCACGCTGGCCTGGGCGCTCTACGACTGGGCCAACTCGGCAGTCGTCACCCTGGTGATCGCGGCAGTCTTTCCGGTTTTTTACAACCAGGTCATCGCCGCCGATCTCGGCCCGAACGCGGGCAGCGTCTTCGCCATCACCGGGGCCATCGCCCTGGCGCTTTCCGCGCTGGTCGGCCCGGTGCTCGGCACACTCTCGGACATCACCGGGCGGCGCAAGCGGTTCCTGATCCTCAGCACCACGCTCGGCACGCTGGCGGTGTGTGCGCTGTTCACGACCCAGGCCGGCGGCTGGGCCTGGGCGTCGCTGCTGTTCATCGCCATCCAGATCGCGCTCAACGTCTCCTTCACCTTTTACGACTCGCTGCTGCCGCACGTGGCCCTCTTTCGCGACCGCGACCGGCTCTCGTCGCTCGGTTACGGCCTGGGCTACATCGGCGGCGGCTTGCACCTGGCCCTGTGCACGTTCGTCATCGTCTCGCCGGGTACGTTTGGCATCACCGGGCCGGATGCGGGCGTCACGGCCACCCGCCTGACGCTCGTTTCGGCGGGCGTGTGGTGGTTCGTCTTCGCCCTGCCCCTCTTCTTCACCGTGCCAGAGCCGCCCGCCACGCCGCTGGAAGCCGGGCGCAGCGGCGGCGCGCTGCGCGGCGCATTGGGGCGCATCGGCCAGACCTTCCGCCAGATTCGCAGTTACCGGCAGTTGTTCCTGATGCTGGTCGCCTTCTGGCTGTACGGCGACGGCATCGGCACGATCATCCAGCTGGCCACGACGTATGGCAGCCAGCAGCTTCGGTTGGACCGCAACACGCTCATCGGCGCGCTGCTGCTCACCCAGTTCGTCGCCTTCCCTTACGCCCTCATGGTCGGGCGTATCCCCAACCGGGACTCGGCGCGACGGGCGTTTTTCACCGCCTTTCTGCTGTGGACCGCCATCACGCTGCCGCTGATGGGCATCTTCGTGGCGTCATGGCAATACGGGCAAAATCCGGAGATCGGCCAGGCGCTGGCCGGCCAGATCGAGACGGTCAGCCTCTCGCCGCTGCCTGTGCTCATCGTGCTCATCGTCAACCAGGTCGTCGGCCTCGTCTTCGCCCATTTCCTGGGCCAGAAGCTTGTTGCGCCGCTGACGGAACGGCTCGACACGCGCCGCACTATCCTGCTCGCCCTGGGCGTGTACATCCTCGTCGCCATCTGGGGATTCTTCCTGTACACGCCGGGCGAGTTCTGGATGCTGGCATGGCTGGTCGGCACGGTCCAGGGCGGCGCACAGGCGCTCAGCCGTTCGCTGTATTCGGAATTGACGCCGCGCAGCAAATCGGGCGAGTTCTTCGGCTTCTACAGCCTGACCGACAAGTTCGGCAGCATCTTCGGCCTGCTCACCTTCGGCCTGATCGGCTTCGCGACGGGCGGCAACCTGCGCATCAGCATCCTGTCCGTGGTCTTCTTCTTCGTGGCGGGCGCGTTCCTGCTCACGCGGGTGAACGTCGCGGAAGGCGTGCGCGTCGCCCGGCAGGAAGATGAAGCGCTGCATTACCAGGACGATCTGCCCGAAGAAGCCGCCGTCTGATACAATTTCGCCCCGGCGGGGTGAAAAGCAGCGCCCCGGGGAGCAGGAGCGACATGACGACCATCGGCGTCCTGGCCGTACAGGGCGATTTTGCGGAACACCGCAGCGTTTTGCAGGGATTGGGCGTGAACGTCGTCGAGGTGCGCAAGCCGGAGCACCTCGACGGGTTGGACGGCCTGATCATCCCCGGCGGCGAGAGCACCGCCATCAGCCGGGTGGCGCGCGCCGGCGGCCTTCTGGAGCCGCTGCGCCAGTTTGTGCGAGAAACGCCCACCTGGGGCACGTGCGCGGGCGCGATCATGCTCGCCAAAGAGATCGAGGGCGAAACGCCGCACCTCGCCGCCATGGACATCCGCGTCGTGCGCAATGCGTTCGGCGCGCAAATCGACAGCTTCACCGCCGACCTGGACGTGGCCGGGCTGGAAGGTGGGCCGCTGCACGCCGTCTTCATCCGCGCGCCGATCATCGCCTCTGCCGGGCCGGGCGTGGACGTGCTGGCCCGCCTGGACGATGGGCGAATCGTGGCGGTGCGGCAGGGGCGGCTGCTGGCCACGTCCTTCCACCCCGAGTTGACGCCCGATCCGCGCCTGCACGCCTATTTCGCGGATATGGCCAGACAAGCGCGGTAGAAACTATCAACGGCGGCGGACGAGGCAGGCCTCGTCCCTACACCGGCTCCCGTAGGGACAACGCCTGCGTTGTCCGCGCCACAACCTCGACCCGCTCAACGGCGGCGGCGGACGAGGCAGACCTCGTCCCTACACCGGCTCCCGTAGGGACAACGCCTGCGTTGTCCGCGCCATAAACCCGACCCGCTCAGCGGCGGCGGACGAGGCAGGCCTCGTCCCTACACCG
>JADZBY010000356.1 GCA_020851855.1 Anaerolineae bacterium | reverse complement strand
TCTGACGCCCATGCAGGGCCTGGAAGCGCTCCAGGCGGCCAATTCCGGCGTAAGGCGAGCAGACCTTGCCGATGTCGTGGTTTATCTGTGGACTCGCAATGCAGCTGGTGAGCAGTCCGTGGACGCGGCGACACTTTACGCGAAGAACTGCGCCGCTTGTCATGGTGAGACAGGCAGTGGCAATGGCCCCGCCTCTGTGCTGCTGCCTACACCGCCTGCTGCATTTTTGGACGCAGCGACGATGTTTTCTCGGCGCGGCGATGTCCTGTACGCAAAAATCCGGCGCGGCGGGATGGGGACGAACATGCCGAATTTCGGCACCCTTTTCACGCCCGAAGAAACGTGGGCTCTAGTCGACTACCTCTGGAGCCTGACGTTTCCCAAGGAGGAATAAGATGTCACACGATGCGCGCGGAATGTCGATGAAGTCTATCGTATTGTGGGGCGCGAAATATTGGCTACTCGTCTTCTGCGTTGTCTATGGCGGGTGGGTCATTCTCCCCTTCCTGGCGCCGATATTCATGCGCCTGGGCTGGACCGGACCGGCAGATCTCATCTACTCGGTCTACGGCGCGTTCTGTCACCAGATGGCACAGCGTTCTTTCTTCCTGTTCGGCCCGCAGGCGATGTATAACCTGGACCAACTGCCCGTGCCCATCACTGGCGATGAGGTTGCCAACCTGCTGGCACTTCGCGCTTTCGTCGGGAATGCTGACCTGGGGTGGAAAGTCGCCTGGTCCGACCGGATGGTCTACCTCTACGGCTCGGTGTGGCTCTCTGCCCTCGTTTTCGCTGCCCGGCCTACCAAGCGTCACCTCCTGCCGCTGCGGTGGCCGCTCTTTCTGTTACTGAGCCTCCCCGTGTTCGTCGACGGCGTAACACACATGCTCAGTGACATGGCAGGCGGCATCGCGGGCGGCGTCCGCTACACCAATCAGTGGCTGGCCGATTTGACGGGGAATGCCCTCCCAATGTGGTTCTATCAGGGGGATGCCTTCGGCTCCTTCAACTCGTGGATGCGCCTCATCAGCGGGGTGCTGTTCGGATTCGCAATCGTCAGTCTCGCGTTCCCCTTGCTAGCGCGCGGCACGCGGCAGGTGTTGCGTCTGGACGAGTTGACGCGTGTTACCGTCCGCTGGAAGGAAAACCAAGAGGCGGCCTAAAGCGACTTTGTATGAGTAATTGTCGACGATTCAATGCTCCGAACGAGCCCAACGCTCTTCTGCGCTGGAAAGAGGACGGGGCCGTTCTATTGGCCCCGTCCGTGCTCTCCACGCGAGAAATGACGACCTCAGTCTGGAAGTCTGCTCACGGCACGCAGAGCGAATAGCCTTGGTGATTCCCAGGGTTGTGCTCCCCGCCGAGTTCTCCCGCCTGTGCGTGATCCGCATGGTGTTGTCCGAATTCCAGGCCGCTCGCCCAATGGCACTCGTGGACTTCGCCCTCGTGCGCAAGGGCGGGCGCCACAAGCGCAAATAGCAGCAGGAGAGAAAGCACTACTGTCAGGACAGCAACCTTCTTCATTATGGAATTATCCTAATCTCGGTCAGATAATTCCGGAGTATAGCACGAATCCGCAAGATTCCTAATGCCGCGAAGTGTTCGGCGCGACTCCGTACCCAGCGTGGCTGTCCCCACTACGCCTACGATGGGGACAAGCCCGCGCGACCAACATTTTCCTCACTTACGCGCCGGCATGTCCTCACGCTTTGCGTCGATTACATGGTGTTCGTGCGAATGACTGCTCGAGCCGCTCGACTCACGTCGAAACATAGATCCCATCATCACCAGGTGCAGTAGCGGGCATAACAGCGCTACCCCGGCGAGCAGCACGTTGTTTGAAGGTATGCCGAAAACGAAGATTGCCGTGAGCGCTGCCAGCGGGACGAGGCAGCAGATGAGCATGAGCAAGCCATGTTTTGAGTGGTTCATTCTTCAGCTCCCATTCAGGGACTCGCAGGGATACGACGAGTGATGACATATCAATCCCAGCGAATGGTAGCTAACGCTGGATGCCTTGGACATTCGCCATATGGCGCAATACAGGTCAGGCAATTTGGCCTATCGAGGCAAAGTGAGGATGATCTTTCACGTGGAAGAATCCCCCCGACGTTTGTCAGGTATCCTGGAAACGCCAGCAGGCAAACTAATTGTCACCTGGGCGCCCAGACCCGATGAAGATCGCACATCCACGGTAGCGCCAATCAGGTCCGCTCGCTCATAGAGGCCCAGCAAGCCAAAATGACCCTTTGCGGCGTAATCTGCCGGCGACTGGGGAACGCTGAACCCACGTCCATTGTCAGACACAGCGATTACCACAGCGTCCGCCCTGAATTGCACGGTTAGCGACGCGCGTGATGCGCTTGCGTGGCGTACCACGTTATTGAGCGCTTCCTGCGCCATGCGGTACAGGGCCAGTTCAATGTCGGGCGGAAGGCGGCGTTCGGCCCCGGTTCGATGGAATTCAACGGTAAGGCCCGACCCCTGATTCATCTCGCGCGCGAGCATCTCGAGGGCGGGGGCTAGTCCAAGCTCCTCCAGGTAAAGTGGCCTCAGGGCGCGTATCAGCCGCCGCAAGTTGGCAATCGTCTGCTCAACCAGGTTCTGAATCTCCGAAAGCGGGGTCTTGTCTGATAAATCTGTTGAGGAGAGCTGAGCCAGCTGGGTTCGCTGATTGAGCACGATGAGCGACTGGATCGTGTCGTCGTGCAATTCGCGCGCCAGGCGTGCGCGCTCCTCTTCCTGCCCACTGGTAATCGCACCGATGTAATCGTGTAGACTCTCCTGAGATGCTTTGACTTTACGTGCCATATACACGAGTTCGGTCTGAAGCCGCTGAATCTCCACAATGCCGCCCACCGGCTTCTCAATAGCCTGGAAGCGACCCCAGCCCAATTCTGCTGCTTGCGCGGCAAGCGCCTGGAGCGGCTGCACGATCTGGCGCAGTCCGAACCACAGCACAACAAGAACCACCAGGAAAGGGGGGATTATCGCCAGCGGCGCAAACTGAGTGGTGCGCAGAACAGGGTTATCGACATCTTCCCACTTTTCATCAAGCGCGAATGCCCAGCCGACAGGCAGGATCGGGCTATATGCCACCACATGCTCATCGCCGTCCGCGGCTGGAAAGTGTGTTACGCCACTCTCGCCGCCCAGAGCAAGGGCAATGCCGGGGTGGATTCCGCCATGTTCCGACAGTGGACGCGAATCCGTCTGAAAGAGAGACTGCATGTTGGCATCGACGACAAACGCAGCTGCCTGATCCCCGGGTATGAATGAATTCGCCAGGGTACTGCGAACGAGGGCCGTTACAGAAAACACCCCAACCGCAGTGAGCGTGCGCCCATCGGATACAGCAACGGACATTAGAACGTCGCCGGCAGAGCTGAGCACAGGCGGTGAAAACACAGGACCTGTATCTCCAACGGGGAGGACTGTCAGTGCCTCTGGAACCCGGTTCACCCAATCGTCTATCGAGGTGGCGAGCAGACTGCGCTCCATATCATAGAGCGCGATCCCCATATCGAAATCCGCCAGGAAATAGCCCGCGATGGCAAGGAAATCCGAGGGCGCGCGAGTGCTTGCGCCCAGCGCTAGCCCTTGTATCAACGCGGCTCGATGACTGAGCTGGTCGCTGATCGCTCTCGCTACGGACCGAGCGGTTCGCTCATCCCGTTCGCCCACCAGATTCCGCATTGCCTGCTGGTGTAAGTTCAGGCTCCCAAAGGAAACCACCAGCGAGATGAGGCTGAGAGGAAGGATAATGAAGAAGATGAGCTGCGGGAGAAGCCCTCGCCAGGCAAGGCGCGTTGTACGAGCAGCGGGTGTAACACGTGCATCCGGCGCGAAATCAGCCATTGTTCTTAACGATCGTCAAGCTGACCCAGGTTGGAGGGCAGCCACCCCAGTGAAACGGCGCGCATTACCGCTTCGGTACGGCTGCCCGCCTGTAGGCGCTCGAAGATATGTGCCAGATGCCCTTGCACGGTGCGATCACTGATGCTCAGTTGCAGGCCTATCGCCTTGTTCGTATACCCTTTGGCGGCGAGTGCGAGAACTTCCAGTTCGCGTTCGCTGAGCGGCTCGACAGGAATGTGCTGCGCTTTCCCTGCAATGTGCTCCATCACCTTCTGAGCGATATTCCTATCCAGAACCGACTTGCCGGCATACACATCGCGGACGGCCTGCACGATCTCATCAGGCTGGGCTGTCTTAAGCACGTATCCGTTCGCGCCCGCCTGCAGCACTGCCACAATGTAAGGATCGTCGTCGTACGCAGTCAATATCAAGACTCCCACGTTCGGATGGTGCGCTCGAATCCAGCGAGCGACCTCAATTCCCGACACTTTCGGCATTTGAATGTCAAGCACGGCGACGTCGAATGCGTGTTGGCCGAGCAGCGCTATGGCCATTTCGCCATCTTCAGCCTCCGCCGCTACCTGAATATCGGGCGCGCGCTCCATGAACTGCCGGATGCCCGAACGAACCACGGCATGGTCATCGGCCAACAGCACGCGGATTGGAGACTCAGACTTCGAGCTCAGCTCTCCAGCTTTCTCAGGCACGCGAATCCTCTGCCAATATATGGGGACTTCTTCCTTCAGTATACCCAGTCCACTGGACACGTTGAAAACCTGCCTATTCGTCAGAGATTGAGGCCCTCTGGCGCGCTAGCTTCTTGACGCGAGAAGTGACAAGAGGCATGGCAATGATCAGACTGAGCACAGCGATCCATACCGCTCCCCCAATCCGTGCCGTCGCCGTGTACTCTCCCACCGCACTGGCGAGCAAGAAGAAGACTAAGGCGGCGCCCAACGCAATGGGTAGGTAGATTTGCGCGCTCTTGCGGGCTATCCGTTTTTCAAGGGGTTCCATATTGAGTTCTCCTTCAGTTTGTGAGTAGATGGGTAGGCTTGCAGCCTACCCGTGGGTGAACGATTACGCTACTTGTTGCTAGCCGCCACCGGCGCCAGACGGAGTCGTGCATCATCTGGTCGGGTAGGCTCGTCTCGGTTATCGCGCCGCACTGAGGGGTGGAAGCGCTTGAGCAGCAGTGTATTGAGTGTGACCGAGACGGAACTGATGGCCATGAGGGCACCTGCCAGTTCCGGACTCACCACCAGGCGCAGGAAGGGGTAGAACAAGCCCGCTCCTAGTGGAATACCGAGCAGATTGTAGATGAACGCCCAGAAGAGATTCTGTTTGACTTTGCGCATGGTTGCCCGCGCGATCTCTAGCGCAGCGACCACGTCACGCAGGTCGTCCTTGATCAGGATCACGTCGCCGGTTTCCTTCGCCACATCGGTGCCAGAACCGATTGCCATCCCGACGTCGGCTTGCGCCAGCGCCGGGGCATCGTTGACACCGTCCCCAACCATGACCACGCGCTTGCCCAGCGCCTGAAGCTTCTTCACCTCTTCAGCCTTGTCGGAAGGCAGCACTTCGGCCAGGACACGGTCAATGCCGACCTGAGCGGCGATAGCCTGCGCGGTTCGCCGGTTATCGCCGGTGATCATGATCGTCTCGAGGCCAAGCTTGTGAAGGCGGCGAATCGCGTCTGCCGAGAATTCTTTCAGTGTGTCTGCTACAGCGATCAGCCCGGCAGCTGCTCCGTCGATTGAGACCAGCATGACGGTCTTGCCTTCGGCCTCCATACGTTCGGTCTGCGCCAGCAGCGCGCCGAAGTCGACGCCACGTTCTCCCATCAGCTTTCGATTGCCGACGAGCACGGCGTGTCCCTCAACTTGCGCGTCAACGCCATGACCAGGGATCGATGTGAACGATGCGGCATCAACACGGGGCAACTGCCACGCGTCGGCTCCCCGCACGATTGCTTCACCGAGCGGGTGTTCGCTGTTTCGCTCTGCCGCCGCGGCAAGCCTGAGCAAGTCGCGCTCGGGGTAGGCGCCTGCAGCGACAACGTCCGTGACTGAAGGCTCACCGCGTGTCAGCGTTCCGGTTTTGTCAAAGACGATGGTGTGCACCTTGCTCGTGGTCTCGATGGCTTCGGCGCCCTTGAACAGCACGCCATATTCCGCGGCCTTGCCAGTCCCGGCCATCATGGCGCTAGGCGTTGCCAGGCCAACGGCGCACGGGCAGGAGATGACCAACACGGTGACAGACAGCAAGAGCGAGAACCCGAACACGCCGATCTCACCGAGCATGTACGGAGATAGTATGAAGCTGCTGCTCGGGTCGAAGAACAGGCGATAGCCGATGAAGAACCAGAAGATGAACACGAGGATAGCCAGCAGGTGCACCCCAAGGATGAAGTGCCCCGCAACCCAGTCGGCCAGCTTCTGGATGGGTGCCTTGCTGGCCTGCGCATCTTCTACCAGCTTCACAATCTGCGCCAACGCGGTATCTTTCCCGACCCGGGTCGCCTCGAACTTGAAAGCGCCCGCCT
>JADZBY010000355.1 GCA_020851855.1 Anaerolineae bacterium | reverse complement strand
TTGAACAGGATGCCGCTGGTGCAATGCATCCCATAACTCTCGCGATAATTCACCGTGATCCAGTGGCCATATACTTTCGCCACGCCATACGGGCTGCGTGGATAAAAAGGCGTCGTCTCACGCTGGGGCACTTCGCGGACCTTGCCGAAAATCTCCGACGAAGACGCCTGATAGAAGCGAATCTTTGGATTCACATGCTTGATGGCGGCCAGGATGCGCGTCACGCCCAGCGCCGTCACATCGCCGGTGAATACCGGCTGCTTCCACGAGGTCTGCACGAAGCTCTGCGCCGCCAGGTTGTACACTTCATCCGGCTCGGCCTCGACCAGCGCCTCTTGCAGCGAGGTCTGATCGAGCATATCGCCGGAGATGAGCGTAAGATGATCCTGAATGTGGCTGATGCGAGCGAAACTGACCGTGCTCGTGCGGCGGACAAGCCCGAAGACCTGATAGCCTTTTTCGAGCAGGAACTCGGCAAGGTACGAGCCGTCCTGACCCGTGATGCCGGTGATGAGCGCACGTTTTGCCATGTGATTCTTTCCTCCAGGTGGGCGGCAAGTGTAGCGGGTTGCGGCGCGAGCATCAAGCGTCGCCGGTGGGCGCTCCCTGTACGCGCGCCCGCCACTCGTTGAGCACATCGTCAAGCGAGCGTTCCAGCGGGATTTCGGGTCGCCAGCCGGTTCGGGCGGCCAGCGCGCTGTAATCGCCGAGCAACCTCGGTATATCGACGGGCCGGAAGCGCGCCGGGTCGACTTTGATCTCCACGGGGACGCGGCTGCGCCGGACCATGTATTCCAGAATCCACTGCATCGTTTCGGCGCGGCCACTGCACACGTTGAACACGTCGCCCGGTTTTCCACGCTCGATGGCCAGCACGTAGGCGCGCACCACATCCCGCACATCGCTGAAATCCCGCGCTGCGCTCAGGTTGCCGACGTGCACGACCGGCTCGCGCTTGCCGGCTTCCGCCTCGACAATCTGCGAGGCCCAGTCCGAGATGGCATAGCGCGTCTGCTGGCCGGGGCCAATGTGGTTGAAGGGGCGCATCCGCACCGTGAAAACGCCATGCGCGCGCGTATACTGCCACGCCAGCATGTCCTGGGCGATCTTGCTCACGCTGTACGGGCTGGACGGTACGAAGGGCGTGCTCTCGTCGAGCGCGCGGTCGCCGCCCGGCCCCGCGCCGTACACGTCTGCCGAGCCGACGACGAGCAGGCGCGTGTCCAGGCCCAGCCGCCGCACCGCTTCGAGAAGGTTCAGCGTACCCCGGATGTTCGTTTCGAGCGTTTCCCAGGGCGCTTCGAACGAGCGCGGCACGTAGGCTTGCCCGGCCAGATGAAATATCCGGTCCGGGCGAACCTGCGCCACCAGACCGCCCGCCGCGTCCGGCTGGGTCAGGTCAACCTGAAGCGCCTCACAGCGCAACGTCTCGAAGGCGTCATTCCGCTCCGACGCCGCGTACAGCGTGCCAAACAACGCCAGCGCGGGGTCGCCCTCGCGCAACTGGCGCAGCAGATGCCCGCCGACAAAACCGCCTGCTCCGGTAACCAGCGCCCTCACGGTGTATCCTCACTGACGATGACGCGCAGTTCCGGCCCACTTTGGCCCGTGATCAGCGCCAGATCATACCGTTTTCCGCTCTCAAGCGTCACGTCTGTCTGAAGCATCACCAGACCATCCACCGCGCTGCGAATAGTGAAGGTGTACGTTCCGGGCCGCAACGCAAACGGGGCCGACAGGGCCGGGAAGCCGATGGGATCGACGTATTGCCGCAGGCGCGGCGTCGCCGTGGGGCCGACGCCGGGCCGGGTGAACGAGTTGCTGGTCGCCAGCGGGATGTCCACCGTGAACGGCGGGGCATCCGGCGCGGCGTGAATGGCGCGCACCTGGGCGTTGGCGCTCAGGCTGATCGGCTGCTCGGCGGTTTGTAGCAGGTCAGGCTGCTCGGCCAGGCCGATGAGCAGGAGCATGACGCGCTGGCTGGACGGTGGATTCAGGTCTGCCTGCACGATCACCTCGTCAGTGCCCGCGCGCACAACGCGGATCGGGCGCACGGTGGGGCTTGTCGGGCGATAGGCCGTCCCTTCCCCGTATCTCACGCCCTGAAGCGCCAGATCGTCGCCGATGTACACGTCCACTTCGGGCGCACCCCTCAGAGTATGGATGAGACGAACCATGAAGGCGTTGCCGGGCGTGGCTGTCGCCGCCTGCGCCGCCTCTTGCCCAACTTCCGTCGAAAGCAGCAGCGGCGAGCGGTCCTCAAGGTTGCCGGTAGCCACGTACAGGTATGTGTAGCCCGGTTCCAGCGTGACTGTCGCCACCTCGGCGGTGGTGGCCGAGCCTTGCGCCAAGCCCTGTGCGTTCTGGAAGGCGTTCAGGTTCAGCCGGTACTGGCGCGCCGGAAGGCTGACCGCCGGGCTGGCCTGCCCTTGCCCGATAGCGCCCAGCCCGCTCACGTTCTGATCTTCACTGGCCACCTGCATCAGGTCGGCGTCCACGCCGTTGAAGGCCACCATGCGCGCCTGGTCGGCGGCAGTGGGGCGCATGTCTTCTACGATGAAGGCAACGCGTGGCGTCATCGATTCGGACGAACCGGTACGGGCGCGCGTATCGTACAGGACCAGCGTGCCGGCCTGATCGGGCTGCGGCGCGACGGGCTGGCTCAGCACGGGCGGCGCGTCCGGCGCATCACCCGCCGTCCGCACATTGACCGTGTAACCGCGCGTGGCAACCGTGCGCCATTCCGTGCTGCCGCGCGGCGCGACATTCTCTGCGACGCGCTGATCGTCCAGGTACACGTCCACCGGGCCAAGTGTGGCGCTGGCGTGCACGAAGCGGAGCCGGTTCTCGCGCCGGGTGG
>JADZBY010000354.1 GCA_020851855.1 Anaerolineae bacterium | reverse complement strand
GCGCACGTGCTCTCGGCGCAGGCGGCGGGCGAGGTGGCGGCGCTGCGCATCCCGGCGCGCGCCTTTGAAGCGCTCGAACGCGACGACCCGGAAGCCAGTAACGCGCTGGGACAGGCCGCCGCGCGCCGCGTGGGCGACCAGCTTCAATCCGACGCCGCGAATCTGAGCGCGCGGGACGAGGCGACGCCGTCGCGCCTGGAACATGACCTGCTGGGCGACCGCCGCGTGCCCGCCGAAGCGTATTACGGCATTCACACCCTGCGCGCCATCGAGAATTTCCCCATCTCCGGCGTGCCCATCGGCAGTTACCCGTACCTGATCGACGCGCTGGCCTACGTGAAGAAGGCGGCGGCGCGCGCTAACCTGGACCTCAGTCTGCTGGACGCCGCGCGCGCGGACGCCATCTGCGCCGCCACGGATGAAATCCTGGGCGGGCGCTTTCACGATCAGTTCGTCGTGGACGCCATCCAGGGCGGCGCAGGCACATCCACGAACATGAACGCCAACGAGGTGATCGCCAACCGGGGCCTGGAATTGATGGGCCATGCGCGCGGCGAGTACCAGCATTTGCACCCGCTCAACCACGTAAACATGTCGCAGAGCACCAACGACGTGTACCCCACGGCGGTCAAGATCGCGCTGGCCTTCAACGTGCGGCAGCTTCTTGAGGCGATGGACGAGTTGCGCGGCGATTTTCTGCGCAAGGCGGTCGAGTTCAAGGACGTGCTGAAGATCGGGCGCACCCAGCTTCAGGACGCCGTGCCCATGACGCTCGGCCAGGAGTTCAGCGCCTATGCGGAGATGCTGCACGAGGACATCCAGCGTTTGCGGGAAGCGCAAAGCCTGATCTACGAGATTAACATGGGCGCGACGGCCATCGGCACGGGCATCACCGCCCACCCGCGCTACGCCGAGCGCGTCTGCGCCATCCTGGCGGGCCTCACCGGCCTGCCGCTGAAGACCGCGCCGAACCTGGTCGAGGCTACGCAGGACGCGGGCGGCTTTGTCCAGCTCTCCGGCGTCCTGAAGCGCATCGCCGTGAAGCTCTCCAAGACGTGCAACGACCTGCGCCTGCTGTCATCCGGGCCGCGCGCCGGGCTGGGTGAGATCAACCTGCCGCCCATGCAGGCCGGATCGTCGATCATGCCCGGCAAGGTGAACCCGGTCATCCCCGAAGTGGTCAATCAGGTGGCCTACGAGGTCATCGGCAACGACGTGACGGTGACGATGGCCGCCGAAGCCGGGCAGCTTCAACTGAACGCCTTCGAGCCGATCATCGCGCACAGCCTGTTCAAGAGCATCACGCACCTGCGCAACGCCTGCATCACGCTCGCCAAGCGCTGCGTGAGCGGAATCACCGCCAACCGCGACCATTTGCGGGAACAGGTCGAGCGCTCCATCGGGCTGGTGACGGCGCTCAACCCGTACATCGGCTACGAGGCGGCCACACGCATCGCCGCCGAAGCGCTGGCGGGCGGGCGCAGCGTGTACGCGCTGGTGCTGGAGCAGGGCTTGTTGTCCAAAGACGAGCTGGACGAGATTCTGAAGCCGGAGAACATGACGCAGCCGCGCTGGGTCGATGTGGGGCGGGAGTGAGATACCGGCAGCGGAATAGTGTGGACTATACGTAACTGAGGATGGGAGAACAGCGTACGGATACGCTCGTAGACACGCTCCACGTCGACATTGAGCAATCGACCGAGGACGAGACGTACGGCCCGGTCTATATTGCGGCGTTCAGGGAGATTCACGCGGCGACGGATGGGCGCACAACAGATGAGCTTTTCAGGAAACTTTGGGAAGTAGTCCATCTGTACCAGGAGACACAGGACGACACTACCGACGTGAGACTGGCTCCCGACGTGCGAGTGCTGCTCACGATAGAGATGACCAGATTTGCGTGAAAAAGTAGCACCGCGCGCTCACGCCGCCGACTCGATTCGCCGCGCGCTGGCGATTTCCCCCTGCTCAATGGGGCGGATCTCGGTGGGCGTGACCTCGGCCACCGCGACCGTTGCACCGAGGATCGTCATGAACTCTACGACGTGGGCTTCACCATCCCTGACCATATCCACGATAGTTCCGGTATCGCCCGCGCACAAAGAATACCCCGGCGAATCTACCATGAGCGCCACCATCGCGAAAGCCTCGATCATGGGTGTTCCTCAATAGATGAGCGCCAGGACTACCGCACGAATCGGGCCTCACCCCCAGCCCCGCTACAACGTGGCGATCAGAGGACTGTTCCACGTCTCCCCGCTCCACCGTTGACGGGGTCCCCTTTGGGGTGTCAACGGTGGAGCGGGGCCGAGGGTGAGGCGCTTCCTACTTCAGCGCCTCGTAGACCAGGCTGCGCGCCTGGGCCAGCGCCGCGCCCAACTTCGAGGCGTCTTTGCCGCCCGCCTGGGCCATATTGGGCCGCCCGCCGCCGCCGCCGCCCACAATCGGCGCGATGGCCTTGATCAGGTTGCCCGCGTGCACCTTCTTGCTCAGATCGTCGCTGACCGCCGCGATGAGTTGGGGCTTGGCGTCGTTGTCCATGCCCAGCACGACCACGCCCGACTTCACCTTGTCGCGGAACCAGTCGGTCATCTCGCGCAGCGTCTCCACCGCCGTCGGGCTGACCTGCGCGACGAGCACCGCCGCGTCGCCGAGGCGCTCGACCTTGTTGAGCAGCCCTTCAAATTCCAGGCGCGCCACCTGCCGCCGCAGTTTGGCGTTTTCCTGCCGCGCCTGGGCGATCTCGTCCTGGAGCGCCTCGACGCGCGTCGCGACCAAATCCGGCGTCGCGCCAAGCTGCGAGGCGGCGTGCCGCAGCGTCTCGATCTGGCGGCTGATGTACTGCTGCGCGCCGTGCCCGGTCAGCGCCTCGATGCGCCGCGTGCCCTGCGATACGCTGCTCTCGTAGGTGATCACGAACGGGCCGATCACGCCGGTGGCCGGGACGTGTGTGCCGCCGCACAACTCGTAGCTGTAGCGCGAGCCGTTCGAGGCGACGGTCACGGTGCGCACGCGCTCGCCGTACTTTTCGCCAAAGAGCGCCATCGCGCCTTCGCGGCGGGCCTCGTCCAGCCCTTTTTCGACGATCTGGACCGGGTAATTGGCCAGGATCGCCTCGTTCACGTTCGCCGCGATGGCCGCCAGTTGGTCCCGCGACACGCTCTGGTCATGGCTGAAGTCGAAGCGCAGCCGGTCGGGCGCGACGAGCGAGCCTTTCTGCTGGACGTGCGGGCCGAGCACGGCGCGAAGTTGCGCGTGCAGAAGGTGCGTCGCGGTGTGGTTGCGCATGATGTCCCAGCGGCGCTGCCCGTCCACCTGCGCCACGCCCACCGCGCCCACGCGCAGCGCGCCCTCGACGATCTCCCCGATGTGCACGATCAGGCCGCCGATGGGCTTGCGCGTGTCTTCTACGTCCACCGTCCAGCCCTCGCCGCGGATGACGCCCGTGTCGCTGACCTGCCCGCCCGCCTCGACGTAAAACGGCGTGGCGTGCAGCACGACTTCCACGCGGTCGCCCACGCTCGCTTCGGGCACGGGCATGCCGTCGCGGATGATGGCCAGCACACGCACGTTGCGCTCCAGGCTGCTGTACGGGTCATAGGCGACGCCGTTCGGGCCGAGCGCGCCGAGCGTCTGCAATTCGCGCAAGAGGCCGTTATACAGCTCGTCTTGTTTGATGACGCCCATCGCCTGCCCGCCGCCGCTGGCCACGCTGTGCTCGGCTTCGGCCTGCTGGTAGCCCTTCTCGTCAACGGTGTAGCCCTTTTCCTGGGCCACGTCGCGCGTGACCTCGAAGGGCAGGCCCAGCGAGCTTTTCAGGAAAAAAGCGTCCGCGCCGGACAGCACGCCGCGTTCGGGCAGTTTGGCCAGCAGGGCGTCCAGTTCGGCCAATCCGCGCTCCAGCGTGCGGCCAAAGCGCACCTCTTCCTGGGTGATGGCCTTGCGGATCGCCTCGCGCCGCTCGACCAGCTCGTGATAGTGGCCGCCCATGTTCTCGATGACGGCGTCGGCCACGTCGGCAAGGAACGGGCCGCCAAAGCCGATGCGCCGCCCGAAGCGCGCCGCCCGCCGGATGACCATGCGGCACACCGAGCCACGATCCTTCGGGCCGGGATTCACGCCGTCCGCGATGAGGAACGCCGCCGCGCGGATGTGGTCCGCGATGACGTGATAGGGCACGCTGTCGCGCTTGTAGTCGTCCTGCGTCATACCGTTCAGTTGCAGGATGCGCGCGATGATCGGCGTGAACAGGTCGGTCTGGTAATTGACCTGCACGCCCTGGATGACGCTCACGACGCGCTCCAGGCCCATGCCGGTGTCTACGCCGGGCTTGGGCAGCGGCTCGCGCGCGCCGTCCGGCTTCTGGTTGAACTGCATGAACACCAGGTTCCACAGTTCCAGGATGCGGCCCGTGCCTTCTTCAAGCTCGGCCTGGATGGCGGCGCGGTCGGCGCCCTTCGACGGGTCCCAGTCGTAGTGAATCTCGCTGGTCGGCCCGCACGGCCCGGTGTCGGCCATCTGCCAGAAGTTCCACTTGTCGCCCAGCCGGTACACGCGCTCCGCCGGGACGCCGATGTCTTCCGTCCAGATTTTGTAGGCCTCGTCATCGCTGGTGTGCACGGTGAAATACAGCCGGTCGAGCGGCAGGCCGTACACGCGCGTCAAGAGGTCATAGGCGAAGCGGCAGGCCTCGGCCTTGAAATAGTCGCCAAAGCTGAAATTGCCCAGCATCTCGAAAAAGGTGTGGTGGCGCGGCGACGGCCCGACGTTTTCCAGGTCGTTGTGCTTGCCGGAGACGCGCATGCACTTCTGGGAGCTGGCGGCGCGGGTGTAATCGCGCTTGTCCAGGCCCAGGAACACGTCCTTGAACTGGACCATGCCCGCGTTGGTGAAGAGCAGCGTCGGGTCGTTGCCCGGAACCAGCGACGACGAGGCGACGACTTTGTGCTTCATCTCTTCGAAGAAATCGAGAAATGCCTGGCGGACTTCCGCGCTGGTCAAACGTTTCATGGGGTTAGCTCTCTGGCGACCTCAAGACAGGATGGCACACGGCATACGAGCATCTCGCGGACGATGGGCGCAATTATAACGGGGGGTCGGGCGAGAATACAGGGCGAAAACCGGCGCGCCGGTGAGGGTGGGACGTGCGGCCCGTTTTCCTCGCCTTGCGAATTTCTACAAACCCGTTTTCCTGACCATGTCGGCGTTTTTTGGGCATGAGTATCGGTCCAACCCCCTGACGCCCATATTAAAAGTGTGGATTTGATGAGAAATATGGTGTACTATAGGCCGTGGTGGGGTAGCGACTTGTCAACCGACCCAAAGTGCAAGGCGGTCTCAACGATGCGTGGTCGAAGGTTGCTCCAATTTCCCCTTCCGGCGCAAGCCACAGCCTGGCTGGCGTCTTCGCGCCCCACTACCACACTAAGCATCGCCACAGCACTTCCTGGCCAATGTCCCGTTCCAGCGCTCCGGTTTCGGGCAATGAACCGCCCACCGGGGCGCTGTTTTTGGCGTGGAGCCTAGAGGCTGCCATGAACTCTACGCCTCACCCCCTGGCCCCCTCTCCACGCGGAGTACCGCGTAGAGAGGGGGAAGAGCGCGGCGGCAGAGCTGGCGGTCTCCCCTCTCCATGCCTGCCGGGGTCCCCTCTGGGGTGGCAGGCATGGAGAGGGGCCGGGGGTGAGGTCAAGGGATGCCTTCGCCTCTCTGGGCCATGTCCGACGTGCGAAGTGCATAACACGTTTTAGCAGAGAACGCCCGCCGGCGAACAGCGCCGAACTTAGTGAGGTGTGTCTGCAAACCCTCACCCCCGGCCCCTCTCCCTCATGGAGAGGGGCGAGGAAACCAGAGATTTCCCGTTTTTCTCCCCTCTCGCCATGAGGGAGAGAGGGGCCGGGGGAGTGAGGGCCAACGCAAGATCGGATTTTGCAGGCACGCGCTATCTTTTTTCGCCATTCTTTTCGATGCATGACATGCCGCCAACAAGGAAAGCACTATGATCCGCGGACGACTCCTCACCCCAGCCTCTGTGATCCTCGGCGTTGCGCTGGCGCTGATCCTCAGCCTGGCCTATACGCCGCCCATCCAGGCGCTATCGCCCGGCAAGGATGGCAGCCCCACCATCGGCGCGGCGAACACCGTTGTCAACACGTACACGACATTGGCGGCTTCCGCGTCGGCGGGCAACACCTCGATTCAGGTGGGCAGCGCCGCCGTGCTGGGCGTCGCGCCGGGCGACCTGATCCTGATCGTGCAGATGCAGGGTGTGTCGATGGACACCGGCAACACCGCGAGCTACGGCGCGATCACGAACTACAACAACGTGGGCAACTACGAGTTCGCCACGGTGTACGGCGTCAGCGGGAATACGATCCTGCTCAGCCCGTGCGGCGGGGGCTTGCAGCGCAACTACACGGTTGGCGGCGGCGGGGCGGGAACGGGTCCGGGCCGCGCGCAGGTCATCCGCGTGCCGCAGTATGACACGCTGACCATCAGCGCCGGGGCCTCGGTCACCGCGCCCGTCTGGAATGGCTCCACGGGCGGCATCGTCGCCATCCACGCGCAGAATACCGTCACGCTCAACGGCGCGATTGACGTATCCGGGCGCGGTTTCCGTGGCGGCGTGCGTGATAATGCGACCAGCACGGCTGGCAGCACCGTTTACAGCACATATCGGAGCAGCGATTCCGCCTTGGGTGGCGAAAAAGGCGAGGGCATCTTCGGCTTCCAGGCGGACTACGATGGCCCCAACAATGGCCGCTTCAGCCGTGGCGCACCCGCGAATGGCGGCGGCGGCGGCAACGCGCACAATGCGGGCGGCGGCGGCGGCGCGAACGGCGACAACGGCGTGGCCTGGAACGGCCTGGGCATCCCGGACACGAGCGGCCTCAACTGGGCTAATGCCTGGAACCTCGAGGTCCCGGCTCTCGCGACAAACAACTCGTC
>JADZBY010000353.1 GCA_020851855.1 Anaerolineae bacterium | reverse complement strand
GGTGCGGGCGGCTCGCGAGCCGCCCCTACAGCGCCGTGATGTGTAGGGGCGCGTCGCGACGCGCCCGCCGTCATGCGCCGTGGGTTGCGCTGCCCACAGATACAAACACCCCGCCGGTGTGGCGGGGTGTTTGATTCGGTCGAGAGGTTGTCTCGGTCCGGGTTATTTGACGGGGGCCATTTCCTCGATCTTCTCGCTGCTCACCTGCTCCAGCTCGCCCTCTTCGGTGCGGTCGCTGCGGCGGTAGGCCCAGATGATGCCGAGGATGCCGATCACGGAGACGACGATGGACACCCAGGCCAGGTCCGGGGTGGCCGTCTGGACGACGATGGGGGCCATGATCAGGCCGACCAGGTTGGAGACCTTGATCATCGGGTTGAGGGCCGGGCCGGCGGTGTCCTTGAGCGGGTCGCCGACGGTGTCGCCCACGACGCTGGCCTTGTGGTTGTCCGTGCCCTTGCCGCCCATGTTGCCGTCTTCGATGTACTTCTTGGCGTTGTCCCACGCGCCGCCCGCATTGGCCATGAAGACCGCGAGCAGCTGGCCGGACACGATGATGCCCGCCAGGAAGCCGCCGAGCGCCTGCTCTTTGAGCATGAGGCCGACGACGATGGGCGAAACCACGGCGATGAGGCCCAGCGGGATCAGTTCACGCTGCGCCGAGCGGGTGGAGATGGTCACCGCCTGGGCATAGTCCGGGGTGCGCTGGCCGCTGGCGATCTCGGGGATACGCAGCTGGCGGCGCACTTCGGCCATGATGTAGCCTGCCGCGCGGTTCACGGCCTTGATGAGCACACCGCCGAACAGCAGCGGCAGCGCGCCGCCGAGCAGCATACCCACGAACACCTTCGGGTCGGCCAGGTTGATGGAGCGGGTCCACGTTTCCGCGCGTTCGGCGGGCATGACGCGCTCGATGTCGAAGAAGAACGCGCCGAAGAGCGACACGGCAGCGATGACCGCCGAGCCGATGGCGATACCCTTCGTGATGGCCTTCGTGGTGTTGCCGGCGGCGTCGAGGTCGGCCATGACCTGGCGGGCCTTCGGGTCGAAGTCCTCGCCGGCCAGCTCCCCGATGCCGTTCGCGTTGTCCGAGATGGGGCCGAAGGTGTCCATGCTGACGTTGTTGCCGGTGTGCGAGAGCATACCGACGCCGATCAGCGAGACGCCGAACAGCACGTGCAGGAACTGGTCTTCGGCGGGCACGGCGCGCATACTGATGAGGAACAGCGTGGCGACCATGATCCACAGCGCCAGGAAGACGCCGCCGATCAGGTCTTTACGCTGCCGACCACGATAGATCATGAACACAGCCAGCACGATGCCGACGATGAGGGCGGGCAGGTACAGGTTGGGCGGGAAGTTGACGGTATTGACCAGGATGGCGGCCACGATGCTGGCCACGATGACCAGGACCGACCACACGCTGGACAGGTAACCGAGCGACAGGCCCTCGAGGATGACCAGCGCCGGGCCGAACACGGTGGCGCGGGCGATGTTGTGAACGCGCTTGCTCTTGGCGCTCGTGGCGTAGGACGTTAGCGGGTTGAAGACGACCGCCAGCGCCACGCCGACCGAGACCAGGGAGCCGAGCGACAGGTATTGGAGCCAGCCGGGGTAAGTCACCCCATCGATGACCTGATCGACGCCAAACTGGCCGGCATAGAGCACCGCCAGGATGAAGGTCGAGACGATGGTGATGGTGCTGGACAGCTCGTAGCTCTTGTACATCGCCTCTTCGGCGTCTTCCACTTTCCACAGCGACACGGCATACGTGCCGACGATGGAGCTGACGACGCCGATGCCGCGCACGAGCAGCGGGAGCACGATCCAGAACAACTGCCCGGTCAGGGCGGTGAGCGCCAGACCGAGGATCAGGCCGGAGACGATGGTCACTTCGTAGGATTCGAAGATGTCGGCGGCCATACCGGCGCAGTCGCCCACGTTGTCACCGACGAGGTCGGCGATCACGGCGGCGTTGCGCGGGTCGTCTTCTTCCATGCCCGCTTCGACCTTGCCGACGAGGTCCGCGCCGACGTCAGCCGCTTTGGTATAGATGCCGCCGCCCACGCGCATGAACAGCGCCAGCAGCGTGCCGCCGAAGCCGAAGCCCAGCAGAACGTCGGGGGCGGCCTTGCCGTAGACGAGGAAGATCGTCGTGCCGCCCAACAGGCCCAGGCCGTCGGTCAACATGCCGGTGATCGTGCCGGAGCGGTAGGCGATGGACAGCGCTTCGTGGAAGCTACGCCGCGAGGCCGCCGCAACGCGCACATTGCCCTGCACGGCCATATTCATGCCGATGAAGCCGACAGACGCGGAGAAAATCGCGCCGAGGGCGAAGGCCAGCGCGCGCCCGATGGCCACGCCGAGCACCGCATCCTGGCAGGTCACGTTCGCCGGATTGGCGGACACGCGCGCCGGGTTGAAGGCGGCGTAACCGAGGGTGGTGGCCACATCTTTGGCGACAGCGCCGGGCGCGCGCAGCAGCTCTTCAACTTCGGCCACGGTCCGCCCGGTGTTGGCGGCGATGTCGTTGGCGAAGGCGGCCTCCACCTGGGCCGGGCAGAACAACTCGTTCGCCTCACCGGATGGGCTGACCAGGGCGACGCTGAGGAACATGAGCACGACGAGCACGACGATGAGGACGGCAATCGTGCGGAGCTGGGTGCGCAGGTAGGCGTTCGCGCCGCTGCGGATGTAGCCCCAGATGCGCTGCATGGCCTGGCTGCCCTTGTCCTTCTGGAAGGTGTTGCGGGCGAGCCAATAGGCGTACAGAAGGGACGCGACAGCAATGACCAGCACCAGCAAGATCATCGCTTGCTCGAAGGGGCTGATCCCGTGCATTTGGAACATAAGGCTCTTTTCCTCCGGATCAACGGATCAAAGGTTTGGGTCGTTGGGCTGCCCGGCAGCGCACGGAACCTGAAGGCCGCATCTGGTCGAGTGAGGGCGAAGGCTTCGCATACAAAGTGGCGCAACGCGAGAGTGCAGACACAGCGTTGAGCCGGGGAGAAGCCTGGGCTTAGTGACGGAAGATGGGGCCTGATTCCATCACGGGTGCGGCAGCGACACCCGCCCCCCTTGGGCTGAGGTGGGGTTCAGCAATCGAGACAGGAGCGCCAGTCCCACCCAGGCGCGGGAAACTACCATCCTTTCGGCAGCGCGCGCGTGCTCGTCAGGTCAGACGGGCCGCACACGCCCCGCAACCGGCATTCACGAGACATCTCTATGAGTGTATCTCAATTTTCCCTAAATCAACTATCCGACTGTCACGGTTTTTTGGTGAAATTGGTCACAACCTGGGCCACATGTGGGCGGTTTGCCGATTGAGCACATGCACGTCTGGCAAATGGGGCGGGGCGGCTAGAAGGCAAGGCGCAGTTTCGGGTCGTCGATGCCCACGCGGCGCAGAACCCAGGTCAGTTCGTCCTGAGTCCCGGCGTCGAGCGGCGTGAACGGGTGGCGCGGGGTGGAGTGGGCAATCGCGCCGCGCCGGCAGAGCAGCGCTTTGCGGATGGTCAGGTTCACGACGGGCTGGTTTTCATAGCGGATGAGCGGCAGATAGCGGTCGAAGATGGCCTCGGCGTCGGGCAGGCGGCCCTGGGTGAAGGCGTCGTAGACGGCGACGAGGATTTCGGTGAAGGCGAAGCCCGTCATGGTCCCCGCCGCGCCGCGCGCCAGCTCTTCGAGCAGGAACATGCCGCCCAGCCCGCCGAAGATGGCGAAAGCGTCGGTGCGGGCGCGGATGGCGGCGATCTTCTCCATGAGCGGCGGGTCTTCCAGCTTGAGCGTGCGGCAGTGCGGGACCTGTTCGGCCAGTTGGGCCAGCATGTCGGGCGACATGATCACGTTGTTCACGGGTGGGAAATCCTGCACGACGATGGGCCGGTCGGTCGCGGCGGCGATGTCGGCGTACAGGGCGATCACGGCGGCGTCGGTGGGCTGGTCCATACGGGGTGGGGCGATCATGACCGCCGCCGCGCCCGCCGCGAATGCCGCCCGGCACAGGGACCGGCGCGACTCGCGGTCGGCGTGGCTGGCTCCGACCACCACCGGGGCGCGGCCCGCGACGGTTTCCATGACGGTATCCATCACGGCGCGGCGCTCGTCCAGGCTGAGCTTGGCGGCCTCGCCGAGCACGCCGAGGATGGTCAGGCCGTGCGCGCCGAGCGCCAGCTGGAAGTTGACGAGGCGGCGCAGGCTGGCGTAATCGACCTGCTGCGCGGCGTCGAAGGGCGTGGCCAGGATGTTGAAGATTCCGCGCAGGGGCATGTGCGGCGTGCTCGGCGTGTTCACGGGCGTTCCTTTCGGGGCGATACGGCGTTCATCGCGTCGAAGGGACGATTGTACCGCGAAAGGGCCGCACGACGCGCGCCAAGCCCGAACGCCGGGAGCAGTTGCGGTGCGGTTGGAATGAGGGGACGTTACGCGGCAAATGCGCCTGTCGGTTCGGGGATGGGGTGGCCGCGCTCCAGAGCGACCTCTAGCCAACCTTCCTTGGCCTCTTCGATCATCTTTAGCAGCTCATCCCACGTCTCGGCCTGCGTGATGCAGCCGCGCAGCTCCTTGACGCGGGCTACATAGCCGCCCGCCTCTCGGTCCGGGATGATCTCGATGGTGTACGGAAGCGAGAGATAATAGGCGAGGCTCTTATTCGCCGTCATCGTTACGTTCCTCAGGAAACAACTCATCCAGCACAGCGAGGGTATCTCTGATGTACTGCGCTTTTACCTCGTTGGCATGAGTAGGCACAACAAGGATTGCTTGCACCTGACCACGATGATACTCAAAAACGTGGTGACTGCCCTTGACCCGCGCAAGTTCAAAACCAAATTGCAGCAGTAAGGTCTCAAGGTCCGAGAATCGTACACCTTTGGGGTTATTACGTAGTTTGCGCCGCAGTTTGTCGCGCTTTGTCATCTGCAGTGACCCTCGATGACAATGATCGCACATCCCCGGCGCAAGAGCAACGGGGCGGACCCGTCCGGCCCGCCCCAAGCTGAACCTACTCGTCCTCTTCCCCCAGCAGCGTGTCTGCCGCCTCGAAGAGGATGTGTTTGCCGGCCTCACGCGGCGAGTCCGGCCCTTCGCGCACGGCGGCGAGCGCCTCTTCGATGCCCAGGGCGCGCTTCTCCTGCCCGTCTTCCCAGGCGATGCCCGCGATGAGCGCCGAGCCGAAGACCAGCAGCGCCACCTGGATGCTCTCCCGGTGCGGGGCGAGGTCCGGCACGGCGGCGGTGAGCAGCGTCGCGCCCAGGAACGCCAGCGCGACCATGACCTTACGCGAGCGCAACAGGGCCATCAGCGGGGCCAGTACGGGCGTGATGTGTGACATGCGAGACTCCTTCTCCTGTTCATTCACCATTCGGCCACCGAAAAACAAAGCGGCATGACGGCGTCGGCGTGCAGGTACACGGTGTCCACCGTGGCCCGCCACCACAGCCGGAAGGTGTGCGCGCCGGGCGTCAGGCCGGTGCGAAACAGTGTGAAAACCGCCTGCAAGCCGTTCGGGTCGGCGTGGGCGCGCGTCAGCCCGTCGCTGCCGCCGAGGCGCACGCCGTCAAGCTCCAGGTCGAAATGCACGCCCTGCTGGGATGGGCTGTAGACGCAGCCCAGGAAGTTGATCAGGGCGCGCCCGGTCGTGAGCGTGATCGCGGGCGACAGGTTGGCCGGGTCCAGCAGAACCCATCCGGCGGCGACGTTCACGCTGTACGGCGGGCCGCTCCGCCGCTCGATGGCGACCACCGGCCTACCGCTGTGCAGGTAGAGCAGGTTGTCGCGCGAATAGATGTTGTGGTCCGCCGCGCTCAGCACATCGCCGGGCGCACGGCTCACGGGCGTCGTCCAGGGCATAGCGTCTCCTTTATGACTGTCCTCACCCCCCGGCCCCCTCTCCACGCCGAGTACAGCGTAGAGAGGGGGAGAATCACCGCCTGGGCGGGAGCCGCCGGGCCGTTCCCCTCGCCGTCGCGCGATGGCGAGGGGGGCAGGGGTGAGGTATTTTCACAACCCATAGCGCACGTCCGCCGTGTCGTAGCGGCCATGCTGCGCGTCGTCGTAGATGGCGTAGCGCTGATCATCCAGCCGCCGCACGTGCAGGATCGCGCCTTCCAGCCCACCCGGCCCGATGCGATACTCCAGCCCGGCCACCAGGTACAGGGCCGCCGCGACGCCGGTTTGCGCCTCACGCCAGCCGATCACGTCCCCGATTTCCAGGCCGAGCACATTCACGCCGCCCAGCGCCGGGCGGGCCGTTTCCAGCCGCGTCAGGGCGTTGATGGGCGTTTTTCGCCGCGAGAGCAGGTGTTGCGCCACGGCTTCGGCAAACTGCGCGCTGACGGGCAGCGGCAGGTCGATGTGCGCCGCCCGCGCGCCGAAGAGCGCCCGCGCCCCGGCATCTTCCGCGCTGAAGCGGGCCGGGTCATAAGCGGTGATGAGCTTGCCGCGCACCTGCAGGCGCGTCAGGAACAGCGGGCCAAGCGCCGTGTTGCGCACGGTGATGCGCACGCCCGCCGCCCCGGCCTCGACTTCGAAGCTCAACGACGGGCTGCCCGTGTAATCCGGCCCGCTGCCGTCCGGCTGCTCGTTGGCGGCCCAGTCTTCGCCCGGCTGAAGCGGCAGGACCAGGTCGCGCGCCCCGGCGGGCTGCCCGGTGGCCGGATCGACATACGCCAGCGTGAAGGTCCGCTCGCCGCCGCCGGGATGGACGAGCGGCGCTGCCGGGTCAAAACGCCGCGCGCCGGATTGGCCGGGGATGAGCAGGACGCCCGTGCTGCGCGCCACGACGCCCTCGGCGAGCGTGACGCGCGGGGTGTAGGTGACGTGCGCCGCGCTGGCCAGTACGGCCTCGGCCTGCCCGGCGTACGCCCGCGCCTCACCGTCCGCCTCAAGCGCGGGAGTCGCCGCCGCGCGCCGCATCAGGTAGTGCGCGTTCCGCCAGCGCAGCGCGCCATCCCGCCCGGCCCAGCACAGGCCCCGCTCGCCCGCCGTCACATCGCGCAGGGCGTCCAGCGCCGCGCTGCGATCTTCGGCCCAGCGCTCGCCGGCCAGATCAAAGGTCTGCGTCCCGGCGTCGAGGTCTGGCGCGGGATCACGCGGCGCATCCAGCCCGCCGGACAACGCCGCGCCGCTGATCTGGATGGCCGGGCCAGAGCTTTGCAGCGGGATGGCATTGCCCGCCGCGCCGGGGATGCGCGCCGTGAGCCTCACGCCGCGTGGCGTGGCCGCCGCCGCGACGTGCGCTGCGAGCTGCCCGGCGTCCAGCGCAACCGGGTAGATCGCCGCCTCGTCCAATTGTCCCTTGAACGGCTCGACGCCCTGCCCCAGCCCGCCCAGGGCCATGCGCAGCGCGTTCAACTCGGCGGTGAATGCGCCCAGGCTGCCCGCCCGGACCGGCGCGCCATCGACGTACAGCGCCGCGAGGCCCGTATCGCCGTCGGACGCGGCGAACGTGCAGGCGACGTGCTGCCAGACGCCAAAGGCGAGCGCGCCGGGCGGGCTGTACAGCGTGTCGCCGCCGATGGTCAACGTCAGCGCGCCGTCCGGCCAGAGCGACAGCCGAATCTGCCGCCCCGGACCGCCATCCACGCCGATCAGGCATTGCGCGCCCGACGGCGGACCGGCGTCGGGGCGCGCCCAGATTTCGAGGGTGAACGGACGCCGGTCAAGGGCGAGCGGCGGCAGGTCGACGCAGTCGTTCACGCCGTCGAAGCTCGCCGCGCCGTCCGGATCGCCGCCCAATGCGCCCGCCGCGCCCGGAATCGCGCCGAGGTACGTCCCGTCGCGCCCGTTCGACCCGCTGTCGTGCGCCACGACGCCGCCGCTCTCGCCCAGCCGGTAATGGCGCAGCGCACCATCGCCGCGCACGTGACGCAGGTAGGTCCCATTGGGCGACGCGCGGACGCGGTCGGGCCGGACCGTGCCCACGGTGTACAGCGCGCCCGCGCCTGCGCCACCATTCAGCGCCGCGACCAGCGCATCCACCGAATCCTCGACGCCCGCGCCGATCTTCACCTGGTTCGGCGCGCCGCTTTGAAGCGCGGTTTTGAAGGTGAAGCGCACGCCGTCGATGGCCAGCCAGTCGCCGTCCGCCGGGTTGGCGGCCAGTACGGCCTGTCCGGCGGCGGCGGGGGCGCTGAGCGCGGTATTCAGGATGTGCCGCACGAGCGTATCGCCGCGCACGTTCTCGCACAGCGGCAGGCCAAGCGGCGCGCGGGCCAAAACGCCCAGCAGATCGGTGCATTCCAGGGTGCAGGTGCGCGGCCCGTGTTCGCCGGGCATAGGCAGCCAGTCCGCCGTGACGCCGCGAAAGAGCGTGATGGGCGCGCCGCCATCCGGCATGGCCCGCAGCCGGATGGGCAGGTTGGGCCGCAAGCGCCCGGCATACGGCCCGGCGGCGTTTTCCGGCGAAAAGCGGCGGTCGGCGTTGTTCAGGATCAGCGTCAGGCGGCCCGGCGTCGCGGTGAGCCGGTCCGGGTCGCCGTCGCGCAATCCGAGCGCTGCCTCGCCGCGCAGCAGGTACGCCGACAGGTCGTCGCCCGCCCCGAAGCCATCGGAGTCGAAGTCGATGTGAAGGGAGAGAGTTGTCATTTGCACTCCACGACGCCCGGCCCTGAAAGAGCCGGGCTGAGATTACGACGCCCTGACGGGCTGAAGCGAAGCCGGTTACAGCCCGTGGGGCTTTGCAGGTGTAGCCTGGGACAATTGGACTTAAGAATTAAGGGCAGATC
>JADZBY010000352.1 GCA_020851855.1 Anaerolineae bacterium | reverse complement strand
TTGCTCCAGGACCCGGTCGATGTGCTGTTCGGGGCGCAACTGGGCGGCGGCACGGACATCAACCGGGCGCTGGCCTACTGCGAGAGCCTGATTCGCCGCCCGACCGAGACGATCCTCGTACTCATCAGTGACCTGTACGAAGGCGGCAACCGCGACGAGATGCTCCGCCGGGCAGCGGCGTTGGCCGGCAGCGGCGTGCAGATGATCGCGCTGCTGGCGCTCAGCGATGACGGCGCGCCGAGTTACGATCACCAGGTGGCCGCTGCCTTCGCCGCGTCGGGCATCCCGACATTCGCCTGCACGCCGGATTTGTTCCCGGAGTTGATGGCCGCTGCGATCAACCGGCACGACATCGAAGCCTGGGCGGCGCGGCAGGACATCGTCACCGCCCGCGCGGCCCCGCATCGGTGAGGGAAGGTAGAAGGAAGGGGAGTAACGATGCCAAAATCACGCCACATCGTCTTCTACGGGGTCATTGTGGCCCTGCTGGCCGCGCTGTGGGGAAGCGCGTCGGGAGTGGGCACGGTCGGCGCACAGGACAGCGGCGAACGGCCCCACGCCATCGCGCGGGTGTACGAGGGGCCGCTGAGCAGCGAGAGCTACTTCACCATCTTCGGCCCGGACGGCTCTAACCCCGGCAAATTGATGGCCAACCCGGACCAACAGGGCGAATTGAGCGGCGACGGGCGCTGGATCGTCAGCGCGGGCTTTGATCCGGCGCGCAATGCGGAGACGTTGGAATACCGCCCGGTGAATGGCCGGCCCACGGCCATTCCGGTGGACGCCGGGTTCAGCGTATTGAACGCCCATTTCAGCCCGGACGCCCGGATGCTGTTCTATACGCTGGCCTCGTTGGAGCCGCGCCAGTGGATTCTGGGGCTGTTTGATCCGGAGACGGGCCGCAAGATCGAGTTTGTCGGCTCGTCGGGCGACGACTCCGTGCTTGGGCCGGGCCTCGTAGCGAACGCGATCAGCCTGGTGGGCGAGCGCATGATCCTGAGCGCCTATCTGCCCTTTGCGGGCGGCAATTTCGGCGGAATCTACGCCATCAACCTGACCGGGTTGGCGGCGGCAGCGCCGGGCCGCTACCCGCTGCCCACATCCGTGGAACAACTCTTGCCGGCTGGGCCGTTTATCCTGGCGTCGCTGTCTCCGGACGGGCAGTGGCTGGCCTTTCTGGCGTTCAACGAGGCCAATCCGCCGCAGAACTACAGCTCGTTCGGCCCGGCGGCGACTTTTAATGCGCTCGGCGCGCTGAACCTGACCACCGGTGAGGTTCGTACACTGGCGCAGGCCGGACCGGGGCAGGGCCTCGAAGCGCTGACCTGGACGCCGGACGGCGCAAACGTGCTGTTCACCGGTGGGAGCTACGGCGGCAGTTATTACATCGTCACGCCCAACCTGTACGGCGTGGACATCGCCACCGCCACGGTGGTTGAGCGTGGGCAGCTTACGTCCAACCCGGCGGAAGTGATCACGGACATCCTGGCCTGTGGTGAGACGCTGTACAGCGTGGCGAACGTCGATCTGGCGGAAGGGGGGCGCACGGCAGACCTGTACGCCGCGCCGCTGGACAACCCGACGGCGCGCACGTCCCTGGTGAGCGGCTCGACGATATTTCTGCCGGGCTGCGGCGCGTTGATCACGCCGTAAGGAACCCTCACCCCCGGCCCCTCTCCCTCATGGAGAGGGGAGAAGGCCCGGCAGGACGGCGGACGCGGCAGGCCGCGTCCCTACGGCATGTCGTAGGGACAGGGCCTGCCCTGTCCGCTTGTCCGCCCTTTCCCGCCGGTCCGCCGTCGTTCCGCCTCGCCGCGCTAACGCCAGCTCCAGATGCCCACCGTCGAGTCGGGGATGGCCTTCGTCACGCCGGGTGTGAGGGCGTCAAAGAGCACAACGCCCGGCGCATCGCGGCCCAGCAGCGCGCCAAAGGTGAAATAACGCCCGTCCGGCGACCACAGGCTGTGGCTGCGCGAGAACTGGTCGAAGAACTGCAAGTAGTAGATCATGTCGCGCGTTGGGCTGTACGTGCCCAGCAACGCGCCGGTCTGCGCCGCCGGGTCGAACAGGCTCACACTCACGCCGAGCGTGCTCTGCGCGGCGGATTTGGCCTCGTCCGGACCGGTTCGCCGCAGATTGGCCGAGCGGTCATTGGACCGGGGCAGCCCGATGAGGGCCAGTTGCTCGCTGGTGGGCGACCAGAAGAAGGCCAACGTCACGCCCAGGCGACGTTCCGCGATGCTCTCGCCGGTTGCGGCGTTCAGCACGGTCAGCGCGCCGTCGCCATCCAGCACGGCGGCTTTCTGGCCATCGGGCGAGAAGGCGAACGACACCGGCGCGGGCACATCGCGCAGCAGCGGCGTGCGGCGCTCCCCTTCGGCCACGATCACATCCGACCGCCCGAGTCCCGCGCCGCGCACCGCGAACAGCACCCGCTCGCCGCGCGGCGACCACATCGGCGCGCCGAAACTCCCCGCCCGGTCAGCCAGGCCCTCAATGCGCCGCGCTTCCACGTCGTAATACTCAAGCTGCGTCTCGAAGCGATGCCAGATCATGCGGCTCCCGTCCGGCGAGAAGCTGTAATAAAAGGGCGAGCCGCGTTCCGTGGCCCATTCGGCGGTCGAGTTGCCTTCGTTGCGAAGAAGGCGCAGGCCGAGATCGCCGCCATTGGCCGGGGTGTAGAGCAGCGCCAGATCGCGGCAGTCGTCGCCCGCACAGTCGCCGGGCGACCAGTAGGCGTAGGTGAACGCATCGCCCTGCGCCGTGTAGGCGATGTGCGGCTGTGTGTCCGGCGTGACGCGGCGCTGGATGAAGACGCGCAGCGTGTAGCCGTCCTGGGGCGCGCTGCTGGTCGCGAAATAGGCGAGCCGCCCATCCGTCGACCATGTCGGCCAGGCGTAGATGCGCCTGCCGCGCCGCGCATCCGAGACGAGCGAGAACGGGTTTTCGCCGTCGCTGTCGAAAATGCGGATGTTGCCGTCTGTGCCCACCACGGCGAGTTGCCCGGCGCTGGCCTGGCGGTCCGGGCGCGCGGCCAGCGCCGGATCGAGCGCCAGGGCGAGCAGCGCGAGCAGGGCGGCCATCAGGACGACGAGCGCCCGCCTGGGGCCGTAGGCGTCTCGGACGTTCCTTTCACGGGTCTTGCGCGGCATGGTGGTCTCCTCGGCTCTGCCTATCTGGCTTCACCCGGCTTACGATCCGTCAACATGAATTTAGGGTATGATCATCCCGGTTGCGCGTTCAAGAGATTATCGGATTGCGCTAAGCCCAATGACCAACCTCCCGGAGGGGAGGCCCCGGCCCACGGCCTATGGAGAGCGTCATCAGCAGTCTGAAGCGCCCGGAGAACGCGGCCATCCTGGGTGTATTAACGACCACCGCGGCGGCAAGTAACCCACGGCTGGTGGCGTATTTTGATTCGTGCATCGAATGGTATCTGCGCAGCGACCCCACGCGCCGCCTGGTGCTCCACGGCCACCCGCTCTTTGCCGAGCGGCGCTCCGGGCTGATCCTGGCTGCCGTGGTGGGCGACCAGGCCGTCGCCATTCGTTACCCGGCCCCGGCGCGGCGGCGCATGGCGCTTGAGGCCGGCGCGCGGACCGCTATCACCCTGGACGGGCGCACGCTGTCGCTCGGCGAGCAGTGGGTGTTCAGCGATGGCAGCCTGCCCGTGGCGATGGTTAAGCAAGACCTGGGCGATCAGGTCATGGCCGGGCTGGCGCACCCGGAGCCAGTAATCAGCCCGCTGTTGCGCGCCGACCACCCGGACAACATCGCCCTGCTGCGCCTGCTCGACCTCGACCTGGGCGCGCCGGATGCCTACCTGGACTCGCACTTCGAGGACTGCGTCGAGTGGCTATCGCGCGCCCGTCCCACGCTCGAAACGTACAAGGGCCATCGCCTCTTCATCGAACCGGAATCGGGCGTTGTGCTGGCGGCGGTGTGCGGCGGGCGGGCCGTCGCCTTGAACCTGGGCACGCCCGGCAACCGCAAGCGCGCGGTTGAGGCGGGCGCGCCGACTGCGCTTCGTGTGGGCGGCGTGGTGATTGACCTGGGCGGCGGCTGGGTAGTTGGCACGGGCAATCTGGACCTGGACACGGTGCGGCGAATGCTGGCCGTGGCGGGCAGCGCGTATTCGCGGCAGGCGCTCAACGCCCGCATCCGCGAAGACCTGGAGCACGCCCACACCCGCACCGACGAGCTGCGCGTTGACATGTCGCACCCGGTCAACCAGCGCACGCTCGCGTACCTGCTCCGGCGCGGCGTCCCGGCGTCAATGGCCGCGCCGACCGGGGTGGGCATCCTGGGGCTGGGCATCCCGCCGGACGTGGCCGAGGCGTTTTGGGTGACATCTTTTCAAGCGGGCGTGAACCGTGCCCTGCGCTGGCTGGTATATGGCCGCCCGGCGCTCGTTCACCCGGCGACCGGCGTCATCTTTGCCCTGCTGCTCAAGGACAACGAGTCGATGGCGCTGCGGCTGCCGCCGGGACGCCATGCCGAAGCGCTGCGGGCCATGCCCCGCCGCGACCGGTCGCGCATCCTGGGCGGCGTGCGCAGCCTTCCGGAAGTGGGTGAGGCGTGGATCGTGTTCAGCATGGTGGCGTTTCGCGACGAGCGGCTTGAATGGTGCGCCGCCGCCTACGCTTTTGCCGGGCGAAGCTGAGCGAAAGCCGGACGCGCGCCCGATGTGCCTTTCCAGCGAACGGATTGGACGATGACTGACACTGACACATCCGGAATGCCCGGTACGCCCGGCCAGAATCCGTACAACCCCGACCGGGCGACGCGCGATCCGGCCCTCTTCGTGGACCGCGAAGACGTGTTCGCCTTCATCCGGCAGGCCATCGCGGCGGGACCGCAGGCAGTGGCCATCCTGGGAAGCCGGGGGATGGGCAAGACCGCCGCATTGTTACAGGCCCAGGCGCACGTCGAGGCGCGTTACCTGCTCGTCTATATCGGGCTGGCGCGCGCCGATCTGAGCGGCGGCATAGACAGCCTGCTGCGCACGATGATCGAGGCGGCGCGCGAGACGATTGAATCAGATGAGCAGGGCTTTCGGCTGCCCGATATCCCCGATTCGCCGGAGCCGGACCTGTGGACGTGGTTCACCGAGAACATCCTCGACCGCGTCTTTGCCGTCGTGCGGCGCTTCCACCGGCTGATCTTCGTGCTGGATGACGCCGAGCGGCTGTTGGACGCCATCGAAGCCGGCGCGCTGCCCGCCGACCTGGGCAGTATGCTGACCGCCGTCGCGGAGATCGACGAGCGCATCGGCCTGGTGTTCGCCGCCGATTCCGCTGCCGAGACGCGGTTGGAGTCCTTCGCGCCGTTCAATTCGCCGCTGCAAGTCTTCCGGCTCGGTCCGCTGGCCGATGCCGACGCCGAGGCGCTGACACGAGCGGGCAGTGAGCCGTTCTACACGCTGGAAAACGACGCGCTGAACGGCATCCTGATGATGGCCGGCGGACATCCGTATCTGCTGCAACTGCTGAACATGCTCGTCTGGGAGCGCTCGTCGGTCCGCAGGCACAGCGAACCGGTCACGCTGGATGACGTGAGCGCCGTACTCCAGACGGCCATTCACAGCGCCGATTCGATCCTGCGCGCGGCCTGGGATGACGCCACGCCGACCGAGCACCTGGCGCTGATGGCCATCACCGCGCTGAGCCGGGCCAACCGTGGCCTGCCCGTTCACGCCGACGAGATTCGCGAGTGGCTGATCAACGAGGCGGACGACCCGCCGGATGCCACGGCCATCGCGTCGGCGGTGCGGCGGCTGGAATACCGTGGCGTATTGCGCTCGCCGCGCGCCGGTTTGTATGAATTTGCCGCCGGGCTGTATTTCCAATGGCTGCTGGCCCGCGTGCCGAGCGAGACGCTCACGCCGCCGGGCGAGCGGCCACCCGCGCGCCGACTGCTCTTGCCCACGCTGCTGCTGCTGGGGCTGGCCGTGGCGGCGGCGCTCGTCCTGGGGCGGCTGGCGGCGGGAAACGGTCCGGCGGCGGTCGAGGGCGGCCCGACGCTCACGCTGCCCGTCGACGTGCTGGCCACCCAGAACGCGCTGGCCGCCACACAGACCTTCATGGCGCTGCCCACCGCCACCGCCACACCCACCGCGACGCCGACGCCCAGCGATACGCCGACCCACACGGCCACGCCCACGCCAACAGCCACCGCGACCGCAACGGCCACCGCCACGAGCACGGCCACGCCGAGCAGCACTCCCACGGCCAGCGATACGCCCACCGCGACGCCGACGCCGTCGGACACGCCCACGCCGACCAGCACCTTGACGCCATCGCACACCTCGACCGGCACGATCACACCCAGCCACACGCCGACAATGACGCCGACGCCGAGCGATACAGCCACCGCCACAGCCACGGCCTCATTCACGGCGACGGCCACCGCCACGCCAACCTTCACGCCCTCGGCGACGCGCACGCCAAGCTGGACGCCGAGCCGCACGGCCACGCCCACGCGGACCCTGACGCCGACGGAGACCTCACGCCCGCGCACGCGGACCGATCCGCCGCCCTGGCCAAGAGACTGGCCCTGGCCGCGTATGTTTTAGGGGATGTCTGCAAAACCCGTTGCTGCGTTAACCCTCACTCCCCCGGCCCCTCTCTCCCTCATGGCGAGAGGGGAGAGAGACGAGAGACTCGGGTTCCGTTGCCCCTCTCCATGAGAGGGAGAGAGACGAGAGACCCTGGTTCCGTTGCCCCTCTCCATGCGGGAGAGACAGACGAGAGACTCGGGTTCGGTTGCCCCTCGCCATGAGGGAGAGGGGTTGGGGTGAGGGTTTGACGCGATCAGCGCGTTGGCGGTGTGATGCTGGGTGGAATCATGAACGTGGGCTGAGGCGTGGCGGCGCTGCCGGACGTGCCCGACGGCGGGCCAAAACTCAGCGTATTGGTCGGAGAGGGCGCGGCAAGCGGCGGCAGGCTCGGTTGGGTCGGCAGCGCCAGTGCTGGCAAGGTGGGCGAGGCCAGCGGCGCGGGCGTGGGCGGCGCGAAGGTGGGCGAAGGCGTGGGCGTCGGGCCGCTCAGGCCCAGCACTGCCGCCGCCTGCGCGCACAGCCGCGATCCGCCCGCCTGAAGCCAGCTTTGCAGCGACTCACTCTGCTCCGTCGTCTTCCCGGCCAGCGCGTCCATGTAAATTTGCGATCCCCACACGTAATAATTGCGCGTTTCCTGCACCCAGCGGCCCCAACCGCGCGGAATCACGCCCCAGCCGCCGTTGTAGCCCGCCATCGCCAGCCCGATGTGCCCGTCGGCCAGCTCCAATCCGCCGATCAGGTAGTTGATGCCGCGCCGGGCGTTCGTATCCGGATCGAGCATGTCTTCGCCCTCGTCAAAATGGAAGGGCATGACCTGAAACAACCCTTGCGCGCCGACGGGCGAGTTGACCAGATAGTGCCCGCAGCTCTCGATCTGGATCACGGTGGCGAGGATATCGGGATCGACGCCGTATTCCTGCGACCAGCGCATGATGTCGTCGTTCCAGTATTGCACTTCTGCCGTGAATACGGGCGAGATGCGGTCGCGGGGCGGCAGCGGCGGATTGGACAGGCTGACGATCTCGCCGGGCAGCGGCGCTGGCTGCACACCGCCGGTGAGCAGCACGACGGTCATCGCCACCGTGACGCCGGTCAGGATGCCGACGAAGCCGATGATGGCCAGAAGCTGAAAAGGCAAGAAGAACAGCCAGGCGCGCTGCACGTTGCGATACAGGTCTGGCTTATCGGCATTCTGCGCCATCGAACGAGGCATATCCTCTCTGAACTACGCGGCGGTCTGCGCCCGTGAAAGCATGCCCTGAAAGCATAACATAACGGGCTAAGAATCAGATAAATAA
>JADZBY010000351.1 GCA_020851855.1 Anaerolineae bacterium | reverse complement strand
AGCGGGTAGATGCGCTCCACCAGCGGCAGCACATCCACGCGGCGCGCTTCCAGAAGGCGCAGCGCCGGTTCAAACGGCCCGCACCGGCTGCCCACCAGCGTGATCTCCTGCACCACCACGCGCGACAGGTCGGCGGGCGGCGTCCCGGCATAGGTGCTCTTCAGGACGAGCGTGCCGCGTGGGCGGATCATGTCCAGCGCCAGCGCCAGCCCGTCCGGGTTGCCGGTACATTCGACCACGATGTGCGCCGTGTTGCGCCCGTACTCGTCCAGCCAGCCCTCGCGCCGTATGTCGAGCGCCGGAATCTGCCACCCGGCCAGCAGGGCGAGCGCCCGCTCGTGCCGGGCCAACACGGTCAAATCCGCGCCCGCCAGCTTCAAGACCTGCGCCACGAGCAATCCCAGCCGCCCGGCCCCGATCAGCGCTACGCGCCTCGTCGGGCGGATGTGCACCTGCTCCAGCGCTTCGAGCGCGGCGGCAAGCGGCTCGGTAAAGGTCGCCGCCTCGTCGGGCACGCTGTCCGGCACAGTGTGAAGGTTCACAATGGGCAGCGCGACGCGCTCCGCGAAGACGCCCTGCCGGTCCTGGATGCCGAGCACTGTGCGCTGGCGGCAGTGGGTGGGCATCCCGTCGGCGCACAGGTCGCACACGCCGCACGCCGCGTTGATCTCGCCCGCCACACGCTGCCCGGCCCGCAGCGATCCGGCGTCTTCGAGAAGCTCGCCCACGAACTCATGGCCGAGAATCCCGGAAAAAGGCCGGTAGCCGCGCGTCATCTCCAGGTCGGTCTGGCAGATTCCCGCCGCACGGATGCGGATCAGCGCCTCACCCGGCGCAGGGACCGGCTCCGGCGCGTCTTCGACAAGGCGCAGCGCCCCGTCGAAGGTCAGGGCGCGCATCACGTCGACTCGTAGGTGTAGAAGCCGCGCCCGGTCTTGCGGCCCAGATGCCCGGCGGCGACCATCTTACGCAATAGCGGGCAAGCGCGGTACTTGGGATCGCCCAGTTCGTCGTACAGCACGTCCATGACGGCCAGCACCACGTCCAGCCCGATGAAGTCGGCCAGTGTGAGCGGTCCCATAGGATGATTCATGCCCAGCTTCATCACCGTGTCGATGGCTTCGGGCGCGCCGACGCCTTCCATCAGGCAGAAGATCGCCTCGTTGATCATCGGGCACAGGATGCGGTTGCTGATGAAGCCCGGCGAATCGGCAGCCTCGACCGGCGTCTTGCCCAGGCTGCGCACGAAGTCCATCACGGCGTCCAGCGTGGGCTGATCGGTATCGTAGCCGCGAATGACTTCCACCAGAGTCATGATCGGGACCGGGTTCATGAAGTGCACGCCTGCCACGTTGTGCGGGCGCGTCGTGGCGGCGGCGATGCGCGTGATGGAGATCGAGGACGTGTTGCTGGCCAGGATAGCGCCCGGCGCGGCGGCGCGGTCCAGGTCGGCGAAAATCTTGAGCTTGAGCGGCGTATTCTCGGTCACGGCTTCGATGACCATGTCCGCGTCCGCAATCAGGCTCATGTCCGTGCCGGTGCGGATGGTCTCGGCGTTCTGGCGTGCGGCGTCGTCGAGTTTGCCCTTGCTGTGTAGCTTCTCGACGCTCGTCGCAATCGTCTTCAGCGCCCGGTCGATGGCCGCCGGGTCAATATCGATCAGGGTTGTCTGATAGCCCGTCGTGGCGCACACCTGGGCAATGCCGTTGCCCATCGTTCCCGCGCCCACCACGGCGATGCGCTTGAGGTTCACCGTCGCGATCCTTTCCTTGAGGGGGGCAGGGCAATCACCTGGCCCTGCGGCAGCGCCGATTATACCGCGCGGAGACGACAAGCCTCACCCCTGGCCCCTCTCCATGTCCGTCTCCCAAAGGGGACCCCCGACGGCATGGAGAGGGGAAACCGCCCGGCTTACCGCCCCGCCGTTCCCCCTCTCTACGTGGTACTCCGCGTGGAGAGGGGGCCAGGGGGTGAGGCTCACAACCCGGTGCTGCGGCGGGCGAGCGTGTCTTTGGGCGGCTGTTTGACGGCCTTCACGGGCAGCAGGATGTGGAAGATGCTGCCCGGCATCCGTTCTTCGTCATGCCCGGCGCTCTCGGCCCAGATGCGGCCACCGTGGGCCAGCACCGCGCCGCGCGCAATGGCCAGCCCCAGGCCCGGCCCACCCGCCTTGAACGCCGTCTTGCCCGACGAGTGCAGCGCCACATCGCCCAGCCGGTAGAATTTCTCGAAGATCAGCTCCAGGTACGCCGGATCGACGCCGATGCCGGTGTCCGCGATCTGGATATGCGCCGCCAGCCCCAGTTTTTCATCGTGCTCGTAAAACAGCCGCACACGCACCGCGCCGCCGTCGGGCGTGTACTTGATGGCGTTCATCAGCACGTGGTTGAGCGCCTTGCTGATGAGCATCGGGTCGGCTTCGATGAAGGCCACGTCCGAGGCGTGGGCAAGGTCCATGTCCAACGTCAGGCGGCGCATCTGGAGCACGGGGCGGAAGTCGTTTTCCAGCCCACGCAGGATGGAAGGCAGCGACACCGGGACCGACGCGACGCTGAGCTGGTCCATGTCGATGCGCTGCACGTCCAGCATGTTGTTCACGATCTCGTGCAACCGCTGGCTGCCGCTGATGATGCCCTCGACCATCTCGTGCAGCGCCGAGTTTCCCTGCACGGCGGGATCGCCCAGCATCATGCTGGCATAACCGCGCATGACCGTCAGCGGCGTGCGCAGTTCGTGCGCCGTCACCTCGATGAAGTCCAGCTTGGCGCGGTCCAGCTTTTCGAGCGTCTCGAAGGCGGTGCGCAGCTCCTCAATCGACTTGCGGTCATTGGCGCGCAGCCGGTCGAAGGTGAGGCGCACGATGGACAGGGCAAATTCGGCGTTTTTGCTCAGGATGCGCAAGAACGTCTCGCGGTCGATCTCCAGGACGCTGGTATCCTGCGTCGTCGTCACCGTGGCCGAGCGCGGCGCGTCCGAGATGATGGCCATTTCCCCGACGTAATCGCCCGGTCCGGCGTGCCGCAAGACGCGCTCTTCGCGCTCGTTGAAGCGTTTGGTGATGACGGCCTGCCCTTCGGCGATCAGGTACAGCACGTGTTCGCGCTGGCCCTCGCGGCAGAGCACCGTCTGCGGCGGGTATGTGCGCTGCTTGGCCAAACTGGCCAGTTCCGAAAGGTCTTCCGGCGAGATGGTCGGGAACGCCTGACCGAGCAGCGCGAGGATGTCCTGTGTCATGGGGAGTGCCTCATAGTCTGCGCGTTGACGGAATGGTCCTCATCCTACCGCGTATCGGCTCCGGCGCTGACCTCGACGCGAATCGCGCCCGCGCCCTGCGGGGTCACATCCAGGGCGAAATCGAGCGCCTCGCCGGGCTGCAGGCGTTGGCCGGCAGGCCAGCGCTGCGTCCGGTAGCCGAGCACGCGGCCACGCTCATCCAAGAGCGTCACCGTGACGGCGGGGGCGCTGATCGCCCGGCCAAGCACGTTGGCCAGCGTCCCGGACACGTGCACACGGCGGTCGCCCGCGTCCTGCTGCATGCCGAGTGCGCGCACCTCGACCGGCGGGCGGGCGTCCACATCGGCCCGCGTGACGCTGGCCAGCATGGCGACCGGCCCGGCCACGCCGTCGGGCACGCGGTCGAAGTAGACGCTGTACGGCGCGCTCTGGCCCGGCCACAGCACATCCTGCGCCAGACGCCCGCCTTGCGCCGCCAGCGCCGTGCCGTCCGGCGTGACCAGGTAGACCTGCACGGCGACCTGTTCGACGGGCATGCGCAGGCGGTTCGTGATCACGCCCAGGCACCACAGGCCGCCGACGGGCGTCTCGTAACAGTCCGGCGCGGCCACCGGCAACGGCAGCGGCGTGGGTGCGGCGGTGCGCGTCAGGGTGCGCGTGGCCAGGAAGGGCGGCGTGCGCAGCAAGCGCAGGGCGAGCGTCGGCGTGGCCGGGATGGGCGTCATGCGCAGCAGCGACAGGGTCGCCGTCTGTGCGCCGGGGCTAGAAAAAAGCGTCTGGCTGCAACTTGCGACCAGCACACTCAGCCAGCACCACCACCACTTGGCCCGCCCGCGGACGCGCACGCCGCACCTTCGCCCTTTCCGCCCTTTGCCCGTCACTGTGCTCATTATAAGCCTGAACCACTTTTCGGCAGGACCGTGCAACGGACAACGCAGGCGTTGTCCCTACCGCGTTCCTCGCGATCTGCCTATGTCCACTGGAATGTATGCAACGGACAACGCAGGCGTTGTCCCTACTGTGCTCCTCACTATCTGTCCATGTCCAATGGAATGCGTGCGGCGGACAACGCAGGCGTTGTCCCTACTGTGTCCACGCTACTTGCCCACGTCCACTGGAATGCGTGCAACGGACAACGCAGGCGTTGTCCCTACTGTGTCCACGCTACCTGCCCACGTCCACTGGAATGCGTGCAGCGGACAACGCAGGCGTTGTCCCTACGAAAGCGCTCCGTAGGGACGAGGCCTGCCTCGTCCGCCCGCGCTCTTGCCCGTTGCGCCGGACATCGTCTAGAGTGTGTTTGCAAAGTCCGCTTGTGTGTTGACCCTCACTCCCCCGACCCCTCGCTCCCTCAAGGCGAGCGGGGAGAAATATGGGAAAATCTCTGGTTTCCTCTCCCCTCTCCATGAGGGAGAGGGGCTGGGGGTGAGGGTTTGCAGACACAGCCTAGCAAAAACGGCGGCTTGAACGCCGCCGTCACCACGATGGCGGCGTCAGCCTGGGCTGGACGCCGCACCGATTTCCCCAAAATGCGTCGCCGGTAACCGCTTACGCTTCGGCTGCCTGCTCCGCCTTGTAGGCATCGATGATCCCCTGCGCAATGTGGCTGGGGACCGTCTCATAGTGATCAAAGACGGCAGTGTACACGCCACGGCCACCCGTCATCGAGCGCAGGTCGTTGCTGTAGCGCAGCATCTCGGCCAGCGGGACGGTCGCGGTGACCACGCTGCGGCCCTTGTCGGTGTCCATGCCCAGGACGCGCCCACGCCGCGTGGTCAGGTCGCTGATCACGTCGCCCATGTTCTCTTCGGGCACGACCACGCGCAGGCTCATGATCGGCTCCTGGAGCGACGGCCCGGCGCTCAGGAAGGCTTCTTTGAACGCCTCGCGCCCGGCGATCTGGAAGGCGATGTCCTTCGAGTCGACGGGGTGCATCTTGCCATCGTACACGGCGACCTTGATGTCGACAATTGGGCAGCCCGCCAGCACGCCGCTTTCCATGACGGAGCGGATGCCTTTTTCGATGGATGGGATGAACGACTGCGAGATCGCGCCGCCGACCACCTCGTTGGCGTACTCGAAGCCGCTGTCTGCCGGGAGCGGCTCGACGCGCAGGTGCACTTCGCCAAACTGGCCCGCGCCGCCGGTCTGCTTCTTGTGGCGGTACATGGCCTGGTTGCTCTTGGTGATCGTCTCGCGATAGGGGACCTTCGGGACCGACGTTTCCAGGCCCGCGCCCAGGCGTTCGGCGCGGCTCATCGCCACGGCGATGTGGATGTCGCCCATGCCTTCGAGCACCACCTGCTTGGTGGCCCCATCCTGCCGCCAGCGCAGGGTCGGGTCGCCCTGGGCAAGCTGGGTGAGGATAGCGCCCATCTTCGTGCCGTCCGCCTGGGTGCGCGGCTCGACGGCCACCGCGTAGATGGGCGGCGCATAGGTCGGCCTGAGAAGGCGGATGGCCTTGTCGCGGGTCGAAATCGTATCGCCGGTCTGCGTCGCGTTCAGCTTGGCCACCGCGCCAATATCGCCGCAGTGCAGCATCTGGACGCCGATCTGCTCTTTGCCGCGCATGACGAGCAACTGGCCGAAGCGCTCTTCCTGGCCCTTGTCGCTGTTGAAATAAGAATGGCCGCTCTCCATCTTGCCGCTGAAAATGCGGAAATAATTGAGCGCGCCCACGAAGCGGTCAAAGGCCGTTTTGAAAACAAACGCGGCGAGTGGGCCGTCATCGCTGTGCGGCGGCATCAGGTACTCCGGATCGCCGTCGGTCGCCTTCTCCACGCGGCGCGCGGAAGGCGGCGAGACATAGGCCACCATCGCTTCGAGCAGCGGGACCGTGCCGATATTCGCATCGCCCGACGCGACCAGCACCGGGACCGTCTTCAGGTTCGCGTCGCGGGCTGCCTTGCGCATCCCGTCGCGAATCTCGTCGGACGTCAGCTCCTGCCCTTCAAAATACTTGTTCAGCAGCTCGTCGTCCGACTCGGCGGCGGCTTCGACCAGCTTCAGGTGCGCCGCTTCGATCTCGGCGGCCATCTCGGCGGGCGGATCGGACCGCTCTGCGCCGGTCCCATAGTACGCCTTCTGCGTCAGGGCATTGATCACGCCCTTGAAGGACGGCCCCTGGCCGATGGGCAGCAGGACCGGGATGAACTTGTAATCCGGGAACCGGACGTGCAGCTGGTCCATGACCTGCTGGAAGTTGGAGTTCTCGCGGTTGATCTTGTTGATGACCACGATGATCGGCTGGTGGTACTCGTCCGCGAACTGCCAGGCGATTTCGGTCCCGACTTCCGGCCCGGCCACGGCATCCACCGCCACCAGCACCGCGTCGCACACGCGCACGGCGTTCTTCACTTCGCCCTGGAAATCCGTGTAGCCGGGCGTATCGAGGATATTGATCTTGTGATCGTTGAACTCGACGGGAACGAGAGACGTCGTAATGGATAACTGGCGGCTCTTTTCATCCTCGTCAAAGTCGGAGACGGTCGTGCCGTCTGCCACTTTGCCCATGCGGGTGATGGCGCCGGTCGTGAGCAGCAGAGCCTCCACCAGGCTGGTCTTGCCGGCGCCCTGGTGGCCCACCAGGGCAACATTCCTGATAAACTCTGTGGTGTACTCTTTCATCGATTGAGATTCGCGGCGCGCGCTGATTTCACCCGGTTTTTGCCCGGCTGGTGCGGCGCCCCTCCTTTCAGGCTTAAGCGGATAAAAGCTGATCTGTGTGGATGGCGACCAGTTAAGGAAATTTTAAGTTGCGGCGGGCCGCTTGTCAAAAACACATATCGGATTATTATGCGGCCATGATTGGGCCTGGCGGGCCGGCAGAACGCCCACCGCCCGCCCACCGCGCATAGGCTTGCAGACGGGCAAGCCCCCCGGCTTCAGGTAGACTTAAGATCACACGCGCCAAGACGGAGTGAGATGCCCACGTATGGGACAGGAGCTAGGGCTGTTCATGACACCGCCGACGAGATCAACGGACAGGTATTCGCCGGGGCCGCGCTCCCAGGCCGCGACCCGACAAACGAACGCGCTGAAATGGGGGCTGGGCTGTGCGGGCATGAGCATGTTGCTCATCACCGGGGCGATTCTGCTGGCGATCATCGTCGGCCCGGCGCTGTTCCGCAGCCTGTCGCCCGCCGATCAGGAGCGTCTGGTGCGCCGCCTGCCATTTCTGGCCGCCCTTCAGCCCACCACCGCACCCTTCAGCGCGGTCCTGCCCGCCCTGGACACGCCCGAAGGCGACCCGCTGGCTTTGCTTCACACGCCGACGCCGTCCGCGCTGCCGCCCACCGTCGCGCCGAGCGCCACCGCGCTGAGCGCGCCGACGCTGGCCCCCACGCTGCCCTTTCTGCCATCGCAGACGCCCGCGCCGCCCCTCGCCCCGGCCACGCTGACGCCTGTTCCGCCGCTGCCAACTCAGCCACCTGTGACGCAGACGCCAGCGCCCACCCAGCCGCCCGCCGTCGTGCCGCCGGCCACCGCGACGACTGCCGCCAGCCCAACCGCTGCCACGGCGGCCCAGGCCGTCGCCGCTGCGCCGACGGAGACGGTCCCGGCCTCGATTGCGCCGACGGAGACGGCCACCTTTGCCCCGATCCCGTCGCGCCACCGGCTGGGCGGCGCGATGAGCTGGGAGCCGCAGCGCTGGAACAATTGCGGCCCGGCCAATCTCGTGCAGGTCATGCGCTACCTGGGCTGGCAGTCCCCGCAGGTCGACGTGGCAGGCGCGATCAAGCCCACCTCAAACGACAAGAACGTCAGTCCGTGGGAGCTGGCGCGCTACGTGAACACGCAGACCAATCTGCGCGCCGTGAACCGGGTCGCGGGCGACCTGGACATGGTGCGGCGGCTGGTGGCGAACAACATCCCGGTCATCCTGGAGACGGGCTTTTATGATCCCGACGAGCCGGACGAGGGCTGGATCGGCCACTACCAGACCGTCTTTGGCTACGACGACGCCAGCCGGACGCTGATGGTGCTGGATACGCTGCGCAACGAGACGGTGGTCGGCTACGGCGAGATGGATGAGCTATGGCGGCACTTCAACCGCGCCTACGTCGTCGTCTACCCGCCAGAACGCGAAGCTGACGCGGCGGCGCTCGTCGGCCTGGATTGGGACCCGGAGTTCAACGCGCGCCACGCCTTCGATCTGGCCATCGCCGAGGCCCAGGCGCGCCCCACCGACTTTTTCGCCTGGTTCAACGTCGGCAGCAGCAATGTGCTGGTCGGCCAGTATGCGGATGCCGCGCTGGCCTATGACCACGCTTTCAATCTGGCCGGGCAAGCGCTGCCGCACCGCATCCTGTGGTACGAGTTCGGACCCTACGAGGCGTATTACCAATCCGGGCGCTTTGATCAGCTCTTGAGCCTGATCACCTATTCGCTCGACACGTCCAAGGGCGATGTGGAAGAGCTGTTCTACTGGCGCGGCATGGTCGCGGCGGCGCGCGGCGACATGGCGGCGGCGATCCAGGACTTTGACGCTACGCTGGCCTATAATCAGTTCTTCACCCCGGCGGCGCTGGCGCGCGCCGAGGTCCAGGACGGCTCGTTCCGGGGGCCGGAAGGCGTGTCGTGACACCGCCGGCAGGGCTATCGCATCAAACTGCCCTCACCCCCGTCCCCTCTCCATGTCCGTCACCCCCAGAGGGGACCCCCGACGGCATGGAGAGGGGAGATCGCCTGGCTTGCTGGCGCGTTCTCTTCCCCTCTCTACGCGGTACTCCGCGTGGAGAGGGGGCAGGGGGTGAGGCATTTTCCTGCTACCCGCCTCAATTGCGAATTTCGGTGCGATAGCCCTGCTGATACCGCGCCGTCCTGACGCAGCAATGCTGTATAATCTGCCGCATACCACATCACGACGGTGCGAGAAGGAGTCAACGAGGCGAATGTACGGTCGGTTCGGGAAAATCCGGGCGCACGACGGCCAGCGTGAGGCATTGATTGGCCATCTGTTGCGGGCGGCGGAGTTGCTGCGCGCGACGGATGGCTGCCTGATGTACGTGGTGGGCAGCGCCGACGATGATCCGCACGGCGTGTGGGTGATGGAAGTGTGGCGCACGCAGGACGATCACCGCGCGTCGCTCACGCTGGATGCAGTCAAAGCGTTGATCGCCGTCGCGCGCCCGATCATCGCTGCGATGGAGCCAGCCGTCGAGTTCACACCACTCGGCGGCAAGGGCCTGCCTGAAAATATCGCGCCCCAGTCGTAAACCGTGCACCGTATGAGCGCCCCGCCCCGTGACCATTCCCTTCGGCCCGCGCCCAGGATTCACCTGGGGCGCTGGTTGATCCTGCTGATCAGCGCTGCGCTGGTCATCGGCCTCGATCAGACCAGCAAGCGCCTCGCCACCGCCGCGCTGCTGCCTGGCGAGTCGATCACGCCCATCCCGGCGCTGGCCGAAGTGTTCGCCATCACGGTGAGCCACAACACCGGCGCGGCCTTCAGCCTGCTGCCCCAGGCGGGCGATATGTTCCTGATCATCGGCATCGCCATGATCATCGGCATCCTGCTCTTTTACCGCTACGTGCCGCCCGGCCATTGGCCAGAGCGTCTTGCGCTCGGCCTGCTGCTGGGCGGCACGCTCGGCAATGCGCTGGACCGGCTACAATACGGCTACGTCGTCGACTGGGTGCACCTGCGCATCCCCGGCGTGATCTCGAACGTCTCGAATTTCGCGGATCATGCCATCGTCCTGGGCATCGCCATCCTGGTGCTCGGCCAATGGCTGCGGCCCGGCCCATCGCCCGACGAGCAGCCCGACGCCCCCATCACGCCCGCCGTGCCCAGTGTGCCCACCGCACCGACCGCGCCGCGCTCCGACGAGCCGCAAAGCCCGTCTGCCTAAAGGACCCCTAAAGTACGGCAAGCGTCGGGAAAAGCTATGATATACTGACGAGAGCCTACCCCACGGTCGACTATTATCGAGTATCTGTCGAGGAAATCATGCATCACCCGTATCCGGCGCCGGTGCAGTCGCAGCGTCCGCCGCTGTCGCCGCCGCGCCGCCCGCCGGTCCGTATCCGGCTCCCGCGCCACCCGCTGACCCTGATGTTGATCGGCATCGGCGCGGCGCTCGTGCTCATGGTGAGCCTCGCCGTGGCGCTGGCGCTGGGCGCGCTGCTGCTGTTCTCGTCCGGGCGGATTCTGCCGGGCGTGAGTGTGGCGGGTGTGCCGGTCGGTGGGATGCAGGTCGACGAGGCGGCAGCGGCGCTGGGTGGTGCGCTCCAGGCGATCACGGTGCGCGATGGCGAACGCTTGTGGCAGGTTCCTGCGGGCCAGTTGGGCCTGACCTTTGACGCCTACGCCTCGGCAGAAGCGGCGGCGCGTTACGGGCGCGACGAAGGCTCGGCGTTGGAAGCCATCTTCGGCCCGGCCAACGTGACGCCCGCCTTCAGCTTTGACCCGAACATGGCCTATCAGGGCGTCGAAGCGCTGGCCCATGTGGTCGATCTGCCGGCGCGCAATGCCACGTTCCGGTTGGAAAACGGCCAGCCGACGCCCGTCGCCGCCGAAGAAGGACGCGTGCTGCACGTGCCCGACACGGTGGCGCGACTGGCGGCGCTGCCGGGCGAACTGGCCGACGGCGTTTTTGACCTGACCATGAACCCGACCTACCCGTCCGTGACAGACGCTTCGGCGCTGGTCGGGCAGGTGGCAGCGCTGCTCGCATCGCCGCTGACCATCAACGCTTACAACCCGGTCACGGACGCCGCGCTGCCGCTGAGCATCCCGCCGGAGATGTGGGGCGGCTGGCTGACCACCGAAGACTCGTCCGACGGCGTGCGGCTCTCGCTGGACGCCGTCGCGCTGGGCGATTTCCTCAACGCGCGCAATGCGGAACTGGGCGGGGCGCAGTATTTGAAGGTCGACGAGGCGGTGAGCGAGGTGCAGCGGGCCATCCGCGCCAATACGCCCACCGCCGCCGTGCGCGTGTACAACCAGCCGACGCAGTACACCGTTCGGCCCGGCGATACGCTGGGCACGATCTCATGGGCTGTCGGCGTGCAGATGTACCGCATCGAGCGCGCCAATCCGGGCCTGAACATGAACGCCCTGTCGCCGGGCCAGACCATCACCATCCCGTCGAAGGACGACCTGCTGCCGCTGCCGGCGACGCCGGGTAAGCGCATCGTGGTCAGTATCAGCGAGCAGCGCATGTGGGTCTACGACAACGGGCAGGTGAAGTGGGATTGGCCGGCCTCGACGGGCATCGCGGACAGCCCGACCATGCCGGGCGTGTTTCAGGTCATCTCCCACGACGATACGGCCTATGCGGGCAACTGGAACCTGTACATGCCCTATTTCATGAGCATCTACGAGGCCGTGCCGGGCTTCTACAACGGCATTCACGGCTTCCCGTGGCGCAACGGCTCGCAAATCCTGTGGGAGAATGCGCTTGGTAGGCGCGTGACCTACGGTTGCATCCTGGTCAGCACTCGCAATGCGGAGTTGCTGTATGCTTGGGCTGAGGATGGCGTCGTCACGGAAATCCGGCCATAGCGCCGGATCGTGACGGCGAGCCGCAGCCCGGCCCGCACAATCCCTGTGTGACGGAAGGGCGGCACGTCAGTTATTCAGATGTGAAGGAAGTCGCCCATAAATGTGAGGAGGAGAGGATGAAGATCAAACTGATCAACGTGAGTCTGGTCGCGCTGGCCGCCGTCCTGGTCGCGGCGGCGCTGCCGGCTGCACCCGTACAGGCCGCCAACATGGCCGCCGTGACTGCCTTCCAGGCCACCTGCACGAGCTTTTCCGTGGATGTGACGGTCACGGGCATGACCAACGACCAGGCCGGATTTGACCGCTTCCGCTACCAGGTGACGGATGCCCTGGGCAACGTGCTGTACGCCGAAGATTCGGCCCGTCAGGTGAACGCGACCGAGCGCTCGCTGGTCATCGGCCTGCCCTACCAGGGCGGCGCGGCTCCGCAGGCTGACCCGGTCCGCCTGTCGATCATCGACCTGGACATGCTCGGACGCCCGGTCAGCGCGCAGCAGGTGGCGGTGGCCAACGGCGCGTGCCTGAGCACCCGCGCCCGTGAGACGAGCCTGGCCAAGCTGCTCACCACGGGCGTTGTGGGCGCGCTGAACGCCGAAACGACGCTGTTCACCGCGCCGAACGGCGATGCGCTGGACATCCGTGTAGAGAAGGGGCGCGAGTTCACGGCGGTCTATCGCAGCGTGGACAACGCCTGGGTGGCGCTGTACGTCGGCGGCGAAAATCTCGTGTGGGTCCCGGCGCGCAGCATCGACGTGAATCTGGGCAGCCTCAACGTTCAGCCGCAGCGCATTGACCAGTCGCAGCAGGTGACGGGCGCGGTGCTGCCGGGCTTCCCGGTGTCCACGGCGCGCGCACGCTTCCGCGTCAATTTCCGCCTCGGCCCGTCGATCTTCGCACAGCGCATCGGCAGCATCCCGTGGCGCGCCGAAGTCCCGGTGTATGGGCGCAGCTTTGATGGCGAATGGCTGCTGATCGAGTATAACGGCCTGGGCGGCTGGGTAGCGGCTCGTTACTTCACCCTGATCGAAGTGCCGCTGAGCCGCTTGCCCATCGTGGGCTAAATCGCTGCCTCGGTTTGATACGCAGACGGGCGCGTCACCACGACGCGCCCGTTTTTTGTGCGGCGCGCCTGGAAGACGGACAACGCACATTTCGCATCGCGGTGGGTGATGGATAAGACGGACAACGCAGGCGTTGTCCCTACGCACCCGTATCTCCGCCCCTCGCCATGAGGGAGAGGGGTTGGGGGTGAGGGCGGCGGACAACGCAGGCGTTGTCCCTACGCACCCGTATCTCCGCCCCTCGCCATGAGGGAGAGGGGTTGGGGTGAGGGCGGCGGACCACGCAGGCGTTGTCCCTACGCACCCGTATCTCCGCCCCTCGCCATGAGGGAGAGGGGTTGGGGTGAGGGCGGCGGATATGGCCTATTCCGCCACGATCACGGGCCGGTTCACGAGCGTGGCGGGTGAGATGCCGGCAAAAGCCCGCGTGACGCGCAGTGTGTATTCTCCGACCGGCCACAGGGATGCTGTGTCGCCGCCGGCTCCCGCGTCCAGGCTGCCGAAGCGCAGGGTGAGCGGCTGGTCGCCATCGCACTGGAGCGATCCGGCAGTCTCACAGGTGATGGTCAGCTCGTCGGAAGCGACCACCACGCCCGCGCCGTCGCTGATCTCGGCGCGCAGCGTGGTCACGGGGAAGCGCGGCCCGATCCGGTAGCGCCACGCCACATCCACGATCACGATGCCCGGCGGGCTGACCAGCAGCGAGCCGACAGCGGACGCCGGTTCACCGGGCATGGGCGTTGCATTGCCCGCGACCGCCTCAGAGGCCACGCTGGACGGCGGCCCTTCGACCCGCACCACCACGTCAATCGTGCGCTGCCGCAAGACGGACAGCCCAAGCTCTATGCCGAAGATAGACACCGCCAGCACGACGGCGATAATTGCCAGACGCCTCACACTCACGTTCGTCACTCCTTCACGCCGTTACCAATTCTAGCAGGTCAACAGGCGATTTGGGACTACACGAGGACGGGGGCGAAGACCATCTCTCGGCACAAAAAAAGCGCGGGGGAGTAGGCTACTCCCCCGCGCTTACCGGTCGCGGCTGGCGGTCACATCCATTCCCAGACAGGTTCACCGCGCAGGATACGCTTGATCTGCTCCGGGAAGCGGTCCGGGTCGAGCGGCTTGCCGAGAAAGCCGTCGAATCCGGCAGACTTGGCGCGGCGTACCTGCTCTTCGCTGGCGTCTGCCGTGACGGCCACGATCAGCGTATTGCGCAGGCGGGGGCTGGCGCGCACTTTTTGCAGGGCTTGATAGCCGTCCTCGTAGGGCAGGTGGATGTCCATCAGGATCAGGTCCACGCGGGGAAGCGTATCGGCAAATTGGGCCACCTGCCAGCCGGACGTCTTCCATTCGCAGCGCTGGACGCCCATATAGGCCAGCATTCGCGCCACGAGGACGAAATTGCGCATGTTGTCCTCGACGACCAGCACGTGTGCATCCGCCGGCTCGACGGGAGTTCGTTTGGGATCGGGCATGTTACGACGTTCACTCCTCCGGGCAGAGCGAGGCTGTCATAAAAAGAATATACATCCAATGCCGGGCGGGATGTCTCTTAAGACAATCACGATTGTATTCTAACGCAGCCTGGGGGCAAGCGCTATTCCAGGTACGCCCGCAGACACGTGCGCCAACGGCTGGTGGGCGACCGCACGGGCAGCCTGCGTGGGCGTTCGGCGTAGGGTGTAAAGGCATTTTGCCGCATTGTGACTGGCTAGACGCACAGAACAATTGCTGCGTCCCCTCAATCAATGGTATGATTGCGCGCGTTCAGTTGTGGAAAGTGACGGCCCATGGAACTCACCGCCTACATACGCCTGGTGCGCCGCTGGTTATGGCTTATCGCCCTGGCCGCGGTGGTTGCCGGCAGCATCGCGTTCGCCACGGCCCGCACCCAACCTGCGCGCTACCGCGCCACGACGACCATCCAGATCGGCACGTACATCGACCTGACCGATCCCAACCCCATGATGATCCAGTCTGCCGCCGCGCTGGCCCAGACCTACGTGGCGCTGCTCAAGACGTCGAGCATCATGAACAACGTCATCCAGAACCTGCAACTGCCCTTTTCCCCACAAGGGCTGGCCGGCCTGTTTGACGGCAAGCTCATGGAAGGCACGTCGCTCCTGACGCTGACGGTGAACTATACCGATCCGGTCATGGCCGCCGACATCGCCAACGAGCTTGCCCGGCAGCTCATCCTGAACAGCCCGAACGACCTGACCGACGAACAGCGCCAGCAGCTCAACATCCTGCAGGACGAGATTCTGCGAGCGCGCGACCAGCTTCAGGCGGCGCGCGACGAGATGGCGACCATTGACGCGCGCCTCTCGGCCACCGCCGAAGCGCCCGTCAGCGAAGATGAGCGCGTGATCCTGACTGCACGGCGCAGCGAATTGATGACGCTGGTCAACGAGACGCAGAACAATTTGGCGCTCATGACCGGTACGGTCAACAACATGCAGCAGCGCGGCACGATCAACTACCTGAAGGTCGTGGAGCCTGCCGCGATCCCCACGGCGGCCATCGGCACATCGCCGCTGTCGCAAACGCTGGTCGCGGCGGCGGTGGGCGCTGTGCTGGCGCTGGGCGTCGCTTTCCTGATCGAGTACCTGAACGACAGCATCCGCTCGCCCGCCGAAATCATGCCTCTGCTGAACGTGCCGCTGTTCGGGGCTATTGCGCCGTTTGGCAACAAGCGCAATTACAAGAACCGGCTCATCACCTGGACCAGTCCACGCTCGACCATCGCGGAAGCCTATCGCGCGGTCCGGGTGAACATCCTGTTTCGCGAGACGAAAGAGGAAGGCCAGGAAACGGGCGAAGAGAAAGCGCCGCGCCATATTTACGTGATCACCAGCCCCGGCCCGTCCGAGGGCAAGTCCATCACCGCCGCGAACATGGCCGTCACCTTCGCCATGACCGGGATGCGCGTGCTGCTCATCGACGCCGACCTGCGCCGCCCGACCCAGCACCAGATTTTCAACGTGCCGAACACGACGGGACTCTCGAATATCTGGAGCAAAGAGGACCTCTTGCCGCCGCCATCCGTCATGCGTGGGGGCAACGGCCAGAGCAACGGGGGCGGCAACGGCAGCACGGCGCAGATCGTGCGCAGCGTGCAGCAGCACCTCAACCAGATCGTGCAACACACGGAGATTCCCGGCCTGGACGTGATCCCGGCTGGCCCGATCCCGCCCAACCCGGCGGAGCTGCTCGATACGCCGCAGATGCACGAGCTGATGCGGCAGGTGATTGACAGCCTCGGCTACAATGTAGTATTGTTCGATACCCCACCGGTACTGGTTGTGACTGACGGCAGCGTGATCGGCAGCGTGGCCAAAGCGAAGGCCATCCTCGTCGTGGAATCGGGCCGCACCCATCGTGGGGCGGCAGTGCGCGCCGTGCAGCAGCTTATCACGCTCTCGATCCCGGTGTTGGGCGTGGTCATGAACCGCCTCAAAGCGCAGGACCGCGACGCGAACTACGGATATTATTACTATTACTATGGCTACACGCGCTATGGCGACGACCGCTCGCCGCGCATCGGGCCGGGCATCGATCCACGGCAGAACTGATCCGGTGCGGATCAGGACTGCGCCCGTGAGGCAGCGACCGGCCCCTGTCCAAACCGCAGGAGATGACCGGACTGCCTATGAACGACGCTCGGACGCCGATCCCGCCCGCTGACCCGACCGGCACGGCCTCGCCTGGCGACACACCCGGCGAGGCCATGATGGCCCTCATCCGCCGCCTGTACCCCATCTGCCGGAGCATCACCGGCGATGGCGTGCGCCAGACCTTCCGTATCCTGGGCGAACACATCCCGCTGACGCTGAGCGAAGTCCCCAGCGGCGCGGACGTCTACGACTGGACCGTGCCGCGCGAGTGGAACATCCGCGACGCCTACATCAAGGACAGCAGCGGGCGGCGCGTGGTCGATTTCCGCCAGCACACGCTGCATGTGCTCAACTACAGCGTGCCCATCCAGCGCACGATGCGCCTGGACGAGCTGCGCCCGCACCTGTTCAGCCTGCCCGACCGCCCGCAGTGGATTCCGTACCGCACCAGCTATTACAACGACAACTGGGGCTTCTGCGTGACGCACGAGCAGCTGTCTGGCCTGCGCGACGACGAAGACTACGAGGTGTGCATCGACTCGACGCTCGCGCCGGGCAGCCTGACCTACGCCGAATGTGTGCTGCCCGGCCAGACCGACGACGAGGTGCTCTTTTCCATCCACAGTTGCCACCCGTCGCTGTGCAACGACAACCTGTCCGGCATGGCGCTGGCGGTGGCGCTGGCGCAGGACCTCTCCCGGCGGGAGCGGCGCTTCACCTACCGCTTCCTGTTCATCCCCGGCACGATTGGCTCGATCACGTGGCTGAGCCGTAACGAGGCGCACACGGCGAAGATCAGGCACGGGCTGGTGCTCACCAACGTGGGCGACGCCGGGCCGGTCCATTACAAAAAGAGCCGCCGGGGCGACGCCGCCATCGACCGCGCCTTTCAGTATCACCTGCGCACGTCCGGCGTAGAGCACGGCGTCATCGACTTCTTCCCGTTCGGTTACGACGAGCGGCAGTACTGCTCGCCCGGCTTCAATCTGCCGGTGGGCGTGTACATGCGCTCGCAGCACGGCGCGTTCCCGGAATACCACACGTCCGCCGACAACCTCGATTTTGTGCACGCCGAGCACCTGGAAGACTCGTTCCGCCACGTGCGCGCCGTGCTGGACATCCTCGAAGCGGACCGGCGCTACCTGAATCTCAAGCCCAAAGGTGAGCCGCGCCTGGGCAAACGTGGCCTGTACACGGCGCTGGGCGGCAAAACCGGCGGCCAGTCGCCCGAAATGGCGCTGTTGTGGGTCCTCAACCTCTCCGATGGCCAGCACAGCCTGCTGGCCATTGCCGAGCGGTCGGGAGTGCCCTTCAGCGCGCTGCAAGCCGCCGCCGAGGCGCTGTCGAAGACCGATCTGCTGGCTGAAGTCGAGGGGCCGTGATGGATTCCACGCTGAATGGCCAGACAGCCATCGTGACCGGCGCGAGCAGCGGCATCGGGAGAACGCTGGCGCGCGCCCTGGGCCGCCACGGGGTGCGCGTATGTCTGGTCGGGCGCAACCGTGAGGCGCTCGACTACCTGGCGACGGACATCGGCGGCGGCGCGTGCGCTTTACCCGCCGATCTGAGCCACGCCGAGGACGTGGAGCGGCTGGTTGCCGACCTGACGGCGCGCTTTGCGGACCTTCACCTGCTCGTGCACTGCGCCGGGATGTACGAGACGGCCCGCTTTGCCGCCGCGCGGATCGAGGACTTCGACGCCATGTACGCGGTGAACGTGCGCGCGCCGTTTCGCCTGACTCAGGCGTTGCTGCCCGCGTTGATCCAGGCGCAAGGGCAGGTAGTGTTCGTCAACTCCACCGCCGGGTTGCGCGCGGCGGCGGGCGTGGCGCAATATGCCGCGACCAAACACGCGCTCAAGGCGCTGGCGCACAGCCTGCGCGAGGAAGTGAATGCCCAGGGCGTGCGCGTCATCAGCGTCTATCCGGGCCGCACCGCCGGGCCGCTGCAAGAGCGCCTGTTCCGTATCGAGGGACGCGCGTACGACGCGAGCCGCCTCTTGCAGCAGGACGACGTGGCGCAGGCTATCCTCGCCGCGCTGAGCCTGCCCCGCACCGCCGAAGTGACCGATCTCACCATTCGCCCGTTTCAGAAGGTTTGAGCGCCATGATCTTCACCGAAACGCCGCTGCCCGGGGTTGTGCTCGTCGAGTTAGAGCGCCGCGCCGACGCACGGGGATCGTTCGCCCGCGCCTTCTGCGCCAGGGAATTTGCCGAACATGGGTTGAATCCGACCGTGGCGCAGTGCAACCTATCCGCCACGGCGCGGCGCGGCACACTGCGTGGGATGCACTACAGCATCCCGCCCGCTGCCGAGGCGAAGCTGGTGCGCTGTGTGCGCGGCGCGATCTACGATGTGACGCTCGATTTGCGGCCCGAGTCGCCCAGCTTCGGCACGTGGTACGCCGTGGAGCTGAGCGCGCGTAACGGACTGGCGCTCTTCATCCCGGAAGGCTGCGCTCACGGCCAGCAGGCGCTCGTCGATGACGTGGAAGTCTTCTACCAGATGAGCGAGTTCTTCGTGCCGGACGTGCAGCGGGGCGTGCGCTACGACGATCCGGCGTTCGGCATCGTCTGGCCGCTGCCCGTCACCGAGATCAGCGACCGCGACCGGACCTGGCCGCTGTTCAACGTGAGCGCCGCGGGCGGGCCGCCCGGTGGGTGAGACTTTTAGCCCGCAGTTTCAGGGTTGTGGCATCATACCGGATGGATCGGCGCAGCGTCAGGCGCGTCTGGCGCTGAAGCGACCGGCCGAACGCCATAAAGCCCCGGCGGGCTAAGCAGATGTCATTCCTCATCAGCGCCGGCGGGCGCATCGCGACGCGCCCCTACATGGGGCGTTGTTGTAGGGGCGGCTCGCGAGCCGCCCGGAAAGCTGAAGCGCCCCGATTACCGAACGTCATCAGTGCGGGGCGGCTTATGGTCGATTTTGATGCAATGGCCCGCTCGCCGTTTGACTTTCCACCGTCTGAACAATACAATTCTGTCATGAAAAGGGCACATTCGCGGAGTGTGCGACGGCGAGAGTCCTGTGCGGCCCCTGCGTTGGTCCGCGCAGGCACCGAAGGGGCAAGCGGCGCTGCCTGAGCCAGGGCGGACTGCGAAACTCTCAGGTAAGTGGAGTCGCCGCATCGATCCGACCTGGTCAAACAGGGGCGCTCATCAGGCATGGGCGTCCCTGTTTTTCTTGAGCGCCCATCCGACCGGGAGCCACATCCGCAATTACACGTTTCCCTTTCCTTTCTGGCTGGTCGACATAGAACGGTCTGTTCAAGGAGCCTCGTCATGTCCAAATGGAACATCCCCGCCGATCTGAAATATGCCCGTAGCGACGAGTGGGTGCGCGTCGAAGGCGATGAAGCCGTGATCGGCATCAGCGACTACGCGCAAGACGCCCTCTCGGACATCGTGTTTGTGGAGCTGCCCGCCGTGGGCGACACGTTGGAAGCCGGCAAGCGTTTTGGCACGATTGAGAGCGTCAAGGCGGCGTCCGACCTGAACGCGCCGCTCGATGGCGCGGTGACGGCCATCAACAACGCCCTGGAAGATGCGCCGGAGCGCGTGAACGGCGATCCGTACGGCGGCGCGTGGATGGTGCGCATCCGGCCCGCGAATCTGGCGCAGCTCGACAACCTGATGGACGCGGCGGCCTACGAGGCGTATTGCGAAGAGCGGGGCTGATGGGCAGACGACGCGGCGTAATTCGAGGCGCGGCGAAGGGCAGGACCCGCGTGGCCGGACTGCTGGCCCTGGTCGCCCTTCTGGCGTGGGCCATTGCTGGCTGTGCGACCGACCAGGCGACGCCGGGACGTATCCCGCCGACCGTGACGCCTGCCCTGTTGTCGGCGCGTATGACGCCCGCGATTGTCGCCGCCGCATCGCCCACGCCGACGCCGCGCCCGGCCAGCCTGACCGTGTGGTGGCCTGCGCCGCTCGCCATCGAGGCCGAATCGGGCGCAGGCGGCATCCTGGCGCGCCAGATCGCCGCCTACGAGGCCGCGCAGGGGATCACGGTGAACGTTCGCACCAAAAAACCGGATGGGCCGGGCGGCATTCACGAGACGCTCTTCGGCGCGAGCCAGGTGGCGGTGGGTGCGATGCCCGATCTGGCGCTCGTGCCATACGGTGAGATGACGCTGCTCGTGCAGGACCGGCTGGCGCAGCCCTTCACGGCCAGCCTGCTGCCCGTCACGGACATCATGAACGCCGCCCAGGCGCTCGGCATCGTGCAGGGTACGCTGTACGGCGTGCCATTCGCCCTGGAAGTGCAGCACGCCGCCTACCGGGCCGCTGCGCTGCCGAATCCACCGCACACATCTGAAGAACTGCTCGAAAGCGGCCAGCGCTATGTGTTCCCCGGCAAAGCGGTGCGCGGCGTCAGCCCCACGTTTCTGGCCATGTACGTGGCCGAGGGTGGGCGGCTGAGCGATGAGGATGGCGCGCCTATCCTGGACGGTGCGCCGCTGCTGCGCGCCCTTCAATTCATCGAGCAGGGCGTCGAAGGTGGGCAGTTTGACGCTTCGGCGCTGGATTATGCCGACGCGCTGCAATACTGGTCGCAGTTCATGGGCGGGCGCGCCGACATGGTGCAGGTCGATTCGACCACCTATCTGGCCCAGCGCGCGGGCGGGATGCCGTCCAGCGGGCCGTCGGCGGTCGGCGCATCGCCCGTACCCATGCCCGGCGACGCGCCGCCCGTCATGGTCGAGGGCTGGGTGTTCGCCATCACGGCGACGGAGCCGGGCCGCCGCGATCAGGCGCTCGACTTCGTGGCCTGGCTGATGGACAGCGCCAACCAGGGCGCGCTGACCGAGGCGCTGGGGGTGCTCCCTTCACGGCGGGCCGCCCTTCAGACCTGGGATGACGCCGACTACGCCGCGTTTGTGGGCGAACTGCTGGCCGGGCGGGCCGTCCCACCCGTCGAAATCGTCGATCCGGACATCGCGGCGGCGATGACCACCGCCTTTGAAGCCGTGCTGACCGGGCGCGCCACCGCCGAAAACGCCGCCCAGGCCGCGCTGGCGGGCGTGGGGGGATAGGGACCCTCACCCCTGACCCCTCTCCCTCATGGCGAGGGGAAAAAGGCCCAGGTCGGCGCTATACCCTTGCCGTGAAGGGGCAGGGGCGCAAAACAAAGACAACATCTTGTTTCTTTCTCCCCTCTCTCCTACAGCGAGAGAGGGCCGGGGGAGTGAGGGCAACTGGCAACGCTTCACCCCCTTCCCCCCACACACGAGGCTCGTTCACAAGGTAAGCAGGATACAACACACTATGGCTTACGTACCGCACACCGACGCCGACCGAAAGGCGATGCTGGCCGCCATCGGCGTCGACGATCTCGCCCAGCTTTTCGAGGCCGTGCCCGAAGCGTTTCGCTTCCCAACCCTGGACATTCCCGCCGCGTTGAGCGAGATGGAAGCGGCATGGGAGTTGCAGGCGCTGGCCGAGGCGAATGCTTCCGGCAAGGATCATGCCATCTTCCTGGGCGCGGGCACGTACAACCACTATTCGCCCAGCGCCGTCAACCACATGCTGCTGCGCGGCGAGTTCTACACGGCCTACACGCCCTACCAGCCGGAGCTGTCACAGGGGACCTTGCAGGCCATCTTCGAGTGGCAGAGCATGATCGCGCAACTGGCCGGCATGGACGTGGCCAACGCCAGCCACTATGACGGCGCGACCAGCCTTGCCGAAGCCGTGACCGTGGCTATCCAGCACGCGCGCGGCAAACGCGACAAGGTCATCCTCAGCCCCAGCGTGCACCCGCAGTACCGCGCCGTGGCCCGCACCTACCACCAGGGCACGGGCGTGCGCTTCGTGGGCGACCGCAGCGGCTTTGCGACCATCGATGACCTGATCGACATGCTGGACGAGCACACCGCCTTGCTCGTGGTGCAATACCCGAACTTCTTCGGCCAGCTTGAGGACTTCACGCGGTTGGCGGAGAAGGTACACAGTGCGGGCGCGCTGCTGTGCATCGTCACCAACCCGATGGCGCTAGGCCTGCTGAAGCCGCCCGGCCAGTTTGGCGCGGACATCGTCGTCGGCGAAGGGCAATCTCTGGGTATCCCGCTCAGCTTCGGCGGCCCGTACGTCGGCTTTTTCGCCACGCGGCAAGAGTTGGTGCGCAAGATCGCCGGGCGCATCGTGGGCGAGACGGTCGATCAGCACGGGCGGCGCGCCTATGTCATGACGCTGCGCCCACGCGAGCAGGACATCCGCCGCGAGAAGGCGACCAGCAACATCTGCACCAACCAGGGCCTGATGGCGCTGGCCGGGTGTATTTATCTCGCCCTGATGGGCAAACACGGCCTGCGCCGCATCGCGGAGTTGTGTTACCACAAGGCGCATTACGCCGCCGAGCGCATCACCGAAGTGCCCGGTTACAGCGTGAACATGCACCTGCCGTTCTTCAATGAGTTTGTCGTCACCTGCCCGAAGCCGGTCGCGGACATCAACAAGCTGCTGCTGGACGAATACAGCATCATCGGCGGCTACGATCTGGGCCAGGACTACCCGGCGCGCGGAGGGCAGATGCTCGTCGCGGTGACCGAGATGAACACCAGGACCGAGATCGATGATCTGGTCGAAGCGCTCGATGAAGCCGCCCAGCGGGCATAGCCGGAGTGGAAAAGATGACCGTCAAAACTGACCTCAAGACGCTGGAGCCGTTGATTTACGATCTGGGCGCGCCGGGCCGCTCCAGCCCGCCGCTGCTGCCCAAGTGCGACGTGCCCGAAGAGCCGCTGCCCGCCGAATTTACCCGCGACGACCTGGATTTGCCCGAAGTCGCGGAAAACGACGTGGTGCGGCACTTCGTCCGGCTCAGCACGCTGAACTACGCCATTGACAAGGGCTTTTACCCACTCGGCAGTTGTACGATGAAGTACAACCCGAAGATTAACGAAGACACGGCGCGACTGCCCGGCTTCGCGCAGCTCCATCCGCTTCAGGACGCGAGCACGACGCAGGGCGCGCTGGCGCTCATGTACACGCTGCAAAAGTGGCTGGCCGAGATCGCGGGCTTCGCGGCGTGCAGTCTGCAACCGGCGGCGGGCGCGCAGGGCGAGCTGGCCGGAATCCTGATGATCCGCGCTTACCACCAGGACCGGGGCGATACGAAACGGACGAAGATCCTCGTCCCGGACAGCGCCCACGGCACGAATCCGGCCACATCGAGCATGGCGGGCTTCACCGTGGTCGAATTGCCCTCAGACGAGCGCGGCGATGTGGACCTTGATGCGCTGCGCAAGGCGGCGGATGACACCGTGGCGGGCATGATGATCACCGTGCCCAGCACACTCGGCGTGTTCGACGAGCACATCCAGGACATCATCGAGATCGTGCACGGCTGCGGCGGCCTGATGTACATGGACGGCGCGAACATGAACGCGCTGCTGGGCGTCGTCAAGCCGGGCGACCTGGGCTTTGACGTGATGCACTACAACCTGCACAAGACATTCAGCACCCCGCACGGCGGCGGCGGCCCCGGATCGGGTCCGGTGGCGTGCAATGAAAAGCTCGCGCCGTTCCTGCCCGGCCCCATCGTGACCATCGTCGAGGATGGCGCGCCGGACCCGAAGGCGGGCGACGACTCGGACATTGCCGAAGAGCTGGCCCCGCTGTACGGCTGGCACATGCCGGAGAAGAGCATCGGGCGGCTGAAGGCGTTCCACGGCAACTTCGGCATGCACGTGCGCGCCTACACGTACATCCGGATCAACGGCGTCGAGGGACTGAACGCGATCAGCCGGTACGCCGTGCTGAACGCGAACTATGTCCGCGCGCTGCTCCAGGATACGTACCATGTGCCGTACAATCGCATCTGCGGGCACGAGGTCGTGCTGGAAGGGCGCTTTGAGGATGCGCCGGACATCCACGCGCTAGACATCTCGAAGCGGCTGATGGACTACAACATCCACCCGCCGACGAACTACTTCCCGCTCATCGTGCACGAGGCGCTGCTCATCGAGCCGACCGAGTCCGAGAGCAAGGAAAACTGCGATAACTTCGTCGAGGCGATGAAGGCCATCGCCCGCGAGGCGCGCGAGAATCCGCAGTTGCTGCACGACGCGCCGCACACGACGCCCGTGTCGCGGCTGGACGAGGTGCTGGCCGCCAAACAACTCGTGCTGTGCTGCCGCGTGGTGAAGGAGCCGGCGAGCGGGTAATCGCAGGGACGCGGTCTCCGGCGGACGAGGCAGGCCTCGTCCCTACGCGCCCTGTAGGGACAACGCCTGCGTTGTCCGCCGGGTTCGCCCTCATATCGCCGGCGCGTGCTTGGAAACGGCGGGCAGGCGGACGAGGCCTGCCTCGTCCCTACGCGCCCTGTAGGGACAACGCCTGCGTTGTCCGCCGGGTTCGCCCTCATATCGCCGGCGCGTGCTCGGAAACGGCGGGCAGGCGGACGAGGCAGGCCTCGTCCCTACGCGCCCTGTAGGGACAACGCCTGCGTTGT
>JADZBY010000350.1 GCA_020851855.1 Anaerolineae bacterium | reverse complement strand
TCCACTATGCGCCCGAACGCGCGCACTTCATCATCCGGGTGCGCGATCACGGGCGCGGCATGACCCGTGAGCAGATCGAGCAGATCGGCGCGTACATGCAGTTCAACCGCAAGCTCTACGAGCAGCAAGGCAGCGGCATGGGCCTCATCGTCGCGCGCCGTCTGGCCGAAATTCATCACGGCGGGCTGCACATGGACAGCCCGATAGACGGCGGGCTGTACGTGACCATTCGCCTGCCGCTTGCCCAGCCCGCATCACACTGAGACAACGCCGCCGCCCATGAGCCAGACCCGAGCCAGAATCGCAGTCGCCATCGTCCACGGCATCGGCCAGCAAGGCTCGAACTTCGCGGACCCGCTGTGCAGCCGCCTGCAGGACTTTCTGCGCCCGGTGTGCGGCGGGGATGTGGTGTTCCAATCCGTGTACTGGTCGCCCATCATCAAACGGCGTGAGCGCGAGCTGTTCCAGCGGGTGCGGCGCGGCGGCCCGCTCAGCTTTTCATTGGCGCGCGGCTTCCTGATCTCGTACCTGGGCGACGCCATCGCCTATCAGATCACGCCCAGCGACCGGCGGGCCTATGACCTGATCCACGAGGTGTTCGCCGACTCGCTGCGCGCACTGGCGGACGAGGCCGGGCCGGATGCGCCGCTGTGTGTCATCGCGCACAGCCTGGGATCGATCATCGCCAGCAACTATCTGTACGACTTGCAGGAAGAATTTCACCGCCCCATCGTGCCCGATTCGGTGCGGGCGCGCATGGGCGATACGCCGCTGGAGCGCGGCGAGACGCTGTCCCTGTTCTACACGCTGGGCAGCCCGCTGGCGCTGTGGAGCCTGCGCTATCCGGACTTTGGCAGGCCGGTGGAAGTGCCGTCGCCGCGTCTGGCGCGGTATCATCCCGACCTGGATGGCGAGTGGGTGAATTTCTACGACAAAGATGATGTGGTCGCCACGCCGCTCAAGCCGCTGAACGACGATTACGGGCGCGTGGTCAAAGAGGATCGTCCGCTGAACGTCGGCACATGGCTGACGCGCTGGAATCCGTTCTCGCACCTGAGCTATTGGACCAACCCGGCGCTGATCGAGCGTGTCGCGGCAGGGCTGATCCGCACCTGGAAGATCGCGAACGCCTATTCTGGCCGGTGAGGTGACATGCGCACATCCGATAGCGCGCTGGGCATCACGCTTGTTTCCCTGTCGAGCGTGTTTTTCGGCACAATCTCGATTTTCGCCGCCCTGTTGAGCCGGGCGCACGTCGGGCCGTGGCTGCAGGTGCTCTCCCGCTTCCTCATCTCCGCCATCGTGTTTGCCGTGGGCTATGCGCTCGTGTGCCGCCAGCCGCCGCCGCTCCCGACGCGCCGTCAGGCCGTGTACCCGGTTCTCAACGGCGCGCTGCTGCTGTTCGCCTTCGCCACGTATATCCTGTCTGTGGCGATGGGCACGCCGCCCAGCAAGCTCGTGGTCATCGGCTTCTTATTCCCGCTGTGGGCCACGCTGCTCGGCGCGCTGCTGCTCGGTGAAAAGCTCACCCGGCGCAAGCTGCTCGCGCTGGCGGTGGGCTTCACCGGCATCGCCTTCACGCTTGAAATCTGGCGGGTGGAGTCGCTGCGTAACCTTCAGCTCAGCGACTTTTTCGCCCTGTGCAACAGCATCGCAACGGGCTTCATCCTGGTGTCCGGGCGCTGGATTCGCTCACGGGCGAACATCCCGTCGTTGCACCTGTCGTTGTGGTCCTTCACCGTCGCGGTGGGCCTGATCGCCCTGCTCGCGTTGCTGGACGGGCTGCTGAACGGCGGCGCGGGCGTGGCGGCGCAGTTCAGCTTCGACGCGGCGGCGGTCGGGCCGTGGATCGGGTTGCTGGCCATCGCGCTGCTCAGCACGGCCATCCCGTATGGGCTGATGTACGCCGGGCTGGGCCGTGTGCCGTCCAGCCTGGCAGCCATTCTGCTCATGCCGGAAGTGATCACCGTCTTCGCGCTGAGCGGTCTATTCCTCGGCCAGCCGGTCGGCGTGTACCAGGTCATCGGCGCGGCCATCATCATCGCCGCAGGCGCGATGGTGGCGCGGTAGGATACCTCACCCCCCGGCCCCCTCTCTACGCAGCGTACCGCGTAGAGAGGGGGAGATCACCGTTCGGGCACGAGTCGCCGTGCGGTTCCCCACGCCATCGTGCTCGGTGGCGTGGGGACAGGGGCGAGGCCGGCCCCTTATCCCCGCCCGAAGTTGCGCATCATAAACCACAGATTCGCCGGGCGCTCGGCCAGACGGCGCATCAGGTAGCCGTACCAATCGCTGCCAAACGGCACGTACACGCGCATCCGGTAGCCGTCCGCCGCCAGTTGATCCTGCGTCGCGCTGCGCACGCCGTACAGCATCTGGAACTCGTAGCCGTCCTTCGGCACGCCGTGGCGCTGCGCCGACTCTTTGACGGCGGCGATCATCTTGTCGTCGTGGGTTGCGGCGGCGAGATACGCCCCACACGCGCGCGCCGGCTCGCTCAGGTAGCCATCGGCAAGGCGGATGTAGTTCGCGTCCACGTCCTTCTTTTCGGGCATGGCGACCGACGGCGGCTCTTTGTATGCGCCTTTGCACAGCCGCACGTTCGCGCCTTCTTCCGCCAGGCGGTGCATATCGTCCGCGCTGCGATAGAGATAGGCCTGGATGACCACGCCCACGTTCCGGAAGCCCTCGCCGTCGCGCAGTGCACGGTACACGCTCAGCGTGCGCTCGGTGAAGGGCGAGTCTTCCATGTCGATGCGGGCGAAGTTCGACGCCTCTTTCGCCTTTTCCAGCACACGGCGCAGATTCGCGGCGAACAGGTCATCGCTCACTTCCATGCCCAGGTGCGTTGGCTTCACGGAAATGTTCGAGTCGACGCCGGTCGCCGCGATGCGCTCCAGGACGGCGAGATAGGCCGCCGTGGCCCGCGTCGCATCGGCTTCGTTGTGGACGTGCTCGCCCAGGCAGGCGAGCGTGACTTTGAGTTTCCGCGCATTGAGGGCGCGCGTGACGTCGATGGCCTCGTCAAGGGTGTCGCCGGCGACAAAGCGCCGCGCCAGCCGCCGCACACCCGGCGTGCCCATCAGCAGCCGTTGTGCGCCCTTCATGCCGGCCAGAGAGAGGAGAATCGCTCGGAGCACTGAAGACCTCTTTCCAAAGCTCTAAGTTGACCTTCACGGCTGAATTATATCCCTTTCCCCGCGCGGCGGGCTGGGCGTGTAGACCCAGGGCAATCGCATCAAAATCCGCCGTTAGGGCAGGCAGCAGGAAAACGCCTCACCCCCTGGCCCCCTCTCCACGCGGAGTACCGCGTGGAGAGGGGGAAGCACGCGCCGGCATGGCCGCCGATCTCCCCTCTCCATGCCGTCGGGGTCCCCGACCGGGTTCCCATTGAACGCAAGCGTTCAATGGGTGGTCGGGGGTGGCGGATATGGAGAGGGGTCGGGGTGAGGACGCTTTGATGCGATTGCCCCCGCAGGGCGGTG
>JADZBY010000349.1 GCA_020851855.1 Anaerolineae bacterium | reverse complement strand
TTGGCGGCGGCGCACTGGCTGGTTGGGCGGTGAACCAGCGCGGCGTTGAGACGCGCGGCTGGGCCGATGCCGCGAGCGGCGAGGCGCTGCCCTTCCGCGCGCCCCTGCCCGGCGTCAACGTCGAATTGACCCAGTACGACGCCGCGCAACGCGACCGCGAACTGGCGGCCATCGCCGACGCCGGCTTCGTCTGGGTGCGGCAAACCTTCGCCTGGAGCGAGATCGAGCCGGAGCCGGGCCAGCGCGATTTCTCCCGTTACGACGCTCTGGTCGAGGCCGTGGCGCGCCATCCGGCTCTGCGCCTCGTCGCCGTGCTGGACAGCGCCCCGGCCTGGGCGCGCCGCCCGGAAGCCAGCGACCGCCTTTTCGCGCCGCCGCAGAGCATGGCCGCGTTCGGGCAGTTTGCCGCCGCGCTGGCCGGGCGGTACGCCGAGCACATTGACCATTATCAAATCTGGGACGAGCCGAACCTGAATACGCACTGGGGCGGCCTCGACCCGCGCCCGGCGGATTACGCGGCCATGCTGGCGGCGGCCTACCCGGCCATTCACGGGGCGGACCCGGTCGCGACCGTCATCGCCGCCGGACTCGCGCCCACGGTGGAAACCGGCCCGCGAAATCTCAGCGATGTGCTATACCTGCGCGCGCTGTACGAGGCCGGCGCGAAGGACTATTTCGACGCCGCCGCCGGCAAGCCCTATGGCTTTGACCGCCCGCCGGGCGACCGCACCGTGCGTGAGGACGTGCTGAACTTCTCGCGGCTGATCCTGTTGCGCGAAGAGATGGCCCGGCATGGCGACGGGCACAAGGCGCTGTGGGGCAGTCACTTCGGCTGGAATCACCTGCCCGACGGCTGGTCCGGTCCGCCCTCGATCTGGGGGCAGGTGGACGCCGAGGCGCAACGGCAGTACACGCTGGACGCTTACGCCCGCGCTGCACACGAATGGCCGTGGCTGGGCGGCCTGATTGTGCAGCACTGGGAGCCGGACGCCGCGCCCGATGACCCGATCCGGGGCTTCAGCGTGCAGGCGATGGCCGAGGCCGGCTTGCGCATCTCACCCGCTGCCCCGGACGGCGCGCTTGAGCCGGGCCTGCATCGCCCCGACGACCCGCGCCTGACGTATGCCGGCGAATGGCGCTTCGGCCCACTCGGCGCGGACGTGCAGCACACCACACCCGGCGATCCGCCGCCCGATGGCTCGGCGCACCGGCTGGAATTTGCCTTTGCCGGGCAACATCTGGCGCTTCAGGTGCGGCGCGGCGATTTTGTGGCGTACCTGTACCTGCGCGTCGATGGCGAGCCGGCCAACGCGCTGCCGCGCATCCCCGACGGCGACCCGGTGGGCGGCGGTGAGGCGTACATCCTGCTCAAATCGCCCACGCTCGACCCGCGCACCGAGACGATCCGCGCCGCGACCGGCCTCGACACGGCGCGCACACATCTGGCCCAGGCGCGCGCTTATCTTGGCTACGAACGTTGGATACTGGCCGGCGTGGCCGTCGGAGAATCACCCGATACGGCGCGGCTGGACCGGCTGATCGCGCTCGGCGTCGGGCTGGCGCTGCTCGGCGCGCTGCTCTTCACCGGGGTGGGCCTCGGCGCGCGGCGTGAAATCCTGCCCGGCGTCGCCGCGCTGCGAAACTACGTGCGGCGCGGCGCGGGCACGCTGGGCGCGCTTGGGCTGTCCGTCGTGGCGGCGCTCGGCATGTTGCTCACCCTGAACGACTTCCTGCCCGCCGCGCTGCGCCGCGACCTGCCCGCCTTTCTGGCCACCGCCGTGGCGGTCGGTGCGCTCTCGCTGTCGCCCGCATTGGTGGTGACGCTCGTCGCGCTGGCGGCCCTGTGGCTGATCGTCTTCAACCGGCCCGTCATCGGGCTGGCGCTGACGCTGTTCTGGGCGCCGTTCTTCCTGATCCCGGTCGAATTGTACGTGTGGGCGCTGCCGATGGTTGAGATCAGCTTACTGATCACGGCCACGGCCATGCTCGCCCGGCGGCTCTTGAAGCCCCTCGCCCACGGGGAGAGGGGTTGGGGTGAGGGTCTCCTTCTCGACCTGGGCATGTTGTTGTTCGTGATCCTTGCCGCACTGAGCATCCTGTGGGCGGAGCAGATCAACCCGGCCACGCGCGAACTGCGCATCATCGTGCTGGAACCGGCGCTCTTTTACCTGTTATTGCGCACGGCGCGCCTTCAACCGGGCGATGCCGTCCGGCTGGTGGACGTGTTGCTGCTGGCCGGCGCGGCGGTATCGGCCATCGGGCTGGTGCAGTACGTCACGGGCGATGTGGGCGTGGCGGTGGCGGAACAGGGCACGCGCCGCCTGATGAGCGTGTACTCGTCGCCCAACAACCTCGCCTTGTTCCTGGGCCGCTGCATCCCGTATGGCGCTGCGATGGTCCTCATCGCGCCGGATCGCTGGCGGCGGCTGGCGGCGGGCCTGCTCACGCTGCTCATGCTCGGCGCGCTGGCCCTGACGCAGAGCATCGGCGCGGCGCTGCTGGGACTCCCGGCGGCGCTGGCGGTGGTCCTGCTGCTCTGGGACCGGCGGCGCGGCCTGATCTTGGTCGGCCTGATCGCGCTGGCGCTGATCGGATTGGTCGCGGCGGCGCGGTTTGTGCCCCGTCTGCAAGGCGCGCTCGACCTGACCCGCAACTCGTCGCTGGTGCGCACCCAGCTTTGGACGAGCACGCTCAATCTGCTGCGCGAGAAGCCGCTCACCGGCGTCGGGCTGGACCAGTTCCTATACGCCTACCGTAGCCGCTACATTCTGCCCGGCGCATGGCAGGAGCCGGACCTGTCGCACCCGCACAACGTCGTACTGGACTACTGGACGCGCCTGGGGCTGGGTGGATTGGCCGTGCTGGCGCTGCTGCAAGCCGGGTTCTGGCGGGCAGCGCTCCGGGCGTGGCGGCGCGCCCTGCCCGGCTCGGCGGCGCGGGCGGCGCTGGCCGGCGCGATGGGCAGCATGGCGTACTTTCTGGCGCATGGGCTGGTTGACAACAGCTATTTCGTGGTCGATCTGGCCTATGTCTTCTGTTTCACGGCGGCGCTCGTGGCGCGTCTGGCCCCGACAGACGATAATCGTCCCAGGGCAGACGTGAGCTTGAGCGTGAACCAGGACCAGGGCTAAAGCGATGCGGGCGACCATCAACGGTGTGAGTGTGGGGCTGGTGCAGGGCGACATCACCGATCTGGACGTAGACGCCATCGTGAACGCCGCCAACAGCGCCCTGATGCTCGGCGCGGGCGTGGCGGGCGCGATCCGGCGCAAGGGCGGGCCGTCCATCCAGGAAGCGTGTTACCGGATCGGGTCATGCGAGGTGGGGCAGGCGGTCATCACCGGCGCGGGGCGGCTCCCGGCGCGGCACGTCATCCACGCCGTCGGGCCGATGATGGGCGAAGGTCAGGAGCGCGGCAAGCTGGCCAGCGCCACCCGCGCCAGCCTTCTGCTCGCCGAGCGGCACGGGCTGCACTCGGTCGCCTTCCCCGCCATCTCGACGGGCGTGTACGGCTACCCCATGGAAGGCTGCGCCCAGGTCATGCTCAAGGTCATCGTCGATTTCACCTTCGAGGACCTGAAGTCGCTGCGCACGATCCTGATGTGCCTGTACGATCCCGCCGCGTATGCCATCTTCGCCCGCGAGTTCGCCCACCAGCTCGAAGATGTCGGCGTGGCGGCGGAAGAGTGAGGCGCGGCGGGAAGGGCCTCACCCCGGCCATTTTCCTTTTGTCAAGCACCAACCCCTGTCCGCCAGAGAGGCCGGGCAGAGGCGTTTGCGCGCCGCCCGGCATTTCTAGGCCACGTATAGATATTCGCTCTACAATAGCGTCAGGACATCGCCCCACCCGTTCCACGCGCACATATCTCGTGGGAGGATGGAGAAATATGAGCATTGGGCAATACAACTGGCTTCAGGGAGGGCGGCGGCTGGCTGCCGGACTGCTGATCGGGCTGGCGCTG
>JADZBY010000348.1 GCA_020851855.1 Anaerolineae bacterium | reverse complement strand
CGGTTCAAGCTCGTCCGATACGGGGGGCGTCACGGGGATCGCGGGAATCTCCGCCGCGCCGCCGGTCACCAGTTCGTCGGTGGGCGCGCCCTGGCGGCGGGCCAGCGCTTCCAGCCAGGCCATCGGGTCCATGCCGCCCGTGAAGTCGCTCAGGTCGGCGGCGGGTTCGGGCACGGCCTGCGGCGGCTCGCTGACCGGCATCTCGGCGGACTCGTCTTCGCCCAGGTTCGCGCCGACCAGCCACGCCATCGGGTCGCTGCCATCGACGATCTCCACCGACGACTCGACTTCAAGTGCTGCGCCGACGGCTTCCAGGCCCTCGGCCTCTTCTTCGCCTTCCTGGGGCATGTCCAGCGCCGGTTCGGGCAGCGCCTCGTCGCCGGACACGCCTTCACCGCGCGCCAGCGCTTCCAGCCACGCCATCGGGTCCATGCCGTCGAGTGGGTCTTCTTTCGCGCCGCTCTCCGCGCCAACCGGCTGCGGCGCGCCGCCCGCCTCGGTGGCGGCCAGGCCACTCAGCCACGCCAGCGGGCTGGTCCCGTCCAAAATCTCGTCGGGCAGCGGCTCCAGGTCGAACGCTTCGCCCAGATCGAGCGGTTCAAGCTCGTCCGATACGGGCGGCGTCACGGGGATCGCGGGAATCTCCGCCGCGCCGCCGGTCACCAGTTCGTCGGTGGGCGCGCCCTGGCGGCGGGCCAGCGCTTCCAGCCACGCCATCGGGTCCATGCCGCCCGTGAAGTCGCTCAGGTCGGCGGCGGGTTCGGGCACAGCCTGTTCGGGCAGCGCTTGTGGCGGTTGCGCCTCATGCGTGGGCATCTCCGCGCGTACAACCGGCTCGGTTTCGGCCTCGGCGGCGGACTCAGGCGCAGATTCGGGCGCAGGCGGCAGATCGAGGTTGCCGCCGGTCACCAGTTCGTCGGGGTTTGCACCCTGGCGGCGCGCCAGGCTCTCCAGCCACGCCATCGGGTCCATGCCGCCGAGAGGATCATCGTCGGGCTTGGGAGTTTCTTCGCCCGGATTGGGTGGAGGTGTCATCGTGTCCCCTTCGTGCGCCTGCTGCACTCAAATCCTATTGGATGAGCCGCGCTCATCGCCAAACATCTTTCTACATACCCCACGGGCGGCTTCCAGCCGGGCACGCCGCTGCGCTTGCCAAAACAGGCAGGGCAGCGCAACACGGTCCGGCTCAAGGTGCGCCATCTGAGCCGTGACGCTTACGTTTCCAGGCCGGCTCTTTGTCGAAACTGAAGCGGGTGGTTGGCCTGGATGGCGCAGGCGGCTCGGATTCCCGTCCGGCGGCGTCCGCTTCATGCGTAGTATCGGCCAGATCGGCGGCTTTCGCAACCGGCTCACCGGGCGGTGGGCCAAGGCCCGCCAGGAAGTCGAACGCCTCGGCGGCGTGCGCCGGATCGGCTTCACCAACCGGCCCGGAGTCGGGCGCGCCAAGCTCCAGCGCCGAGAAGTCAAGCTCCTCAAGCGGTATCAGCGCGGGGCCGGACGGCGCTCTGCTGCCCGCATCCGCGCTTTGGCCGGGCGGCGTCAGCCCCATCTCCTGCATCCAGGCGGGCATGTCGGCGGCTTCGACCTGCTCGCCAGGTTCATCCACCGCGCTGTCTCCCGTCGGGAAGACGTTGTCGAGCCAGTCCATGCCCAGGCCCGCCCGGCTGCCCGCGCCACGGCTCGCCGGGCCGGGTTCAGGCTCGGCCACGGCGTCGGGTGTGGACGGCGCGGCGGCGATCCCGAGTTCGTCGATCCCAATCTCATCGATCACGATCTCGCCGGGCGCAGCGGCGGAAAGCCAGTCGGGCTGGGCGTCTTCCACCTGCGCCATGCTCGATTCGGCTTCGGGGGCCGCGTCTTCATCGGTGGCCAGCGCGGCCAGCCATTCGGGCGTTTGTTCCGGCTCCAAAATACCGGTGTCCATGCGCGGACGCGACGCGGCATCGGCCTGCGGCGTAAAGTTGAGCAGCCCGCGCGCGCCGGGTTCGTCCTGGGCGGCGATGGGCGTCGAATCGGTGGGGGAAACGAGCAGCTCGTCGCCCGCCTCACGCATCCAGGCCGGGATGTCATCCTCGGACACGAGCGGCTCTTCGGCGCTGAACAGGTCCATAGCCGCGCTCGCCTGGGCCAGCGACGCCGTCACGGCGGGCCGCTGCCAGAGCGGCACGTCTTCCAACGGCTGGGCGGGCGGCGGGGCCGGTTCTTCGCTTACCGGCTCGACCGGCGGCGGCTCTTCGAGCGGCGCAGCCGGCGCGCGGCGGCTGATCTGGGACAGCCAGTCGTCGCCAAGCGGCTCATCGGCTGCCGATTCACGGCCCAGCGTGCTGAGCCAGTCGTCGCCATCGGCGGCAGTGCCCGTCGGCGCAGACGACACCCCCACTTCAAAGGCGGCCAGGAAGTCGTCCTCAAGCACCGGCTCCTGAACGTCGGGCAGCGGCGCGGAAACGGTGGGCGCGGGCGGTTCTGGCTCTGGCTCGCGCTGACCGGGCATCTGACCGCCGGCCCGTGCCGCTTCTTCCGCGTTCAGGCGGGCGTACAGGTCAACGCCCGGCGTGGTGGTATCGCGCAGAAAGGCGAGCACGTCGGCTTCCGTGACGCTGCCCTCTGCCGGGACCGGCGCGGACGGCGGCCCGGCCTCAAGCGGCAGTTCGGCGATGGGCTGATCGGCGGTGGGCTGATCGGCGGGCGGCCCTGCCGGCGCTTCGGGCTGCCCTTGCGGCTGCCCCTGCAAGATGCCCACCTGCCGCATCCAGGACAGCATGTCGGCCTGCTCGCCCTCGACAGCGGATTCTTCATCCAACGCGGGCAGATCGGCGGCGCTGACCGTGTGCGCCGGCTCTTCATCCAGGAACAGGTCGCTGAGCGAGTCAAATTCGGCGCTCGCCGCGCTCGTAGCCTCAGCGGGCTGCGCCGGCGGCGTTTCGCCCCGCAGCCAGCCCAGATCGAGCGATTCGAGCGAGATTTCTTCGCCAAACGCCGCATCTGCGCCCGGACCGGTTTCGGCGACCGGCGCGCCGCTTTCGGGGGCGCGGGCGCTCGCGTCGGCGGGCTGGTCGGCGCTCCGCAATTCGCTCAGCCAGCCGGGAATCTCCGAGCCGGGGGCGATTTCGGGCTGCGGCGCGCCCGCTGTCCAGGCGTCGAGGTCCAGATCGGGCGCTGTGTCGCCCGGACCCTCGCCAGGCGCGCCGTCCAGCCCGGACAGCCAGTCGCCGCCCGGCGCGGCGGTCACGTCGCCCAGGTCAAGCGGCTCGCCCAGGTCGGCGGCGAACGCGGAGAAGTCCAGCGGCAAGTCCGGCTCGGCGGCGAGGTCGCCCGGCGACGCTTCCGGCGCGGAAGTCGGTGCGGCGACGCCCAGATCATCCAGCCAGCCGGAATCAAAGGACATATCCGCCTCGGACGGCGGCGTCGCGTCCACCAGCGCCGAACTCTCCGACGGTTCGGGCAGCGCGCCCCACAGGTCGGCGACTTCCTCAATGTCGCCCAGCAATTCGGCGCTGGTTTCCAGGCCCGGCTCCATCTCCGCCTGGTCCGCATCGCCCGACGCGGCGGCTGGTCCGCCCAACGCGCCCTCATCAAACCACGGCGGCGCGCCGCTCGCCCCTTCGAGTGCTGACTCGAAGGCGGAGAAGTCCAGGGCGGGCGCTGCTTCGGAGTCAGGAGCGGGCAGGCTGGCGGTTTGCAGCCAGGACAGGCTGTCGTCGTCGCGCGGCGTGGGCGGCGGTTCGACCGGCTCCTGGGGCGGCGCTGCCGGCGCGCCGAGTGGGCCGGTGGGCGGCGGTAGCATGGTCAGCGGGCCGGTTTCACCGGGCTGCCTGCCGCGCGGCGCGGATGGCGCACTGCTGGGCGCGGCATCCTGGGCGGAAAGCGACCCGGTGCTCAGCCACGACAAGGCATCTTCGGCAAAATCGGGCGGGATGTCATCCGCCGCCGGCGCTTCAGACGGGGTCGGCGCGGCGAAAATATCGAACTCATCCAGCGGCGGCAATCGGTCCGTCGCGCCCTGGCTCGCCGGTTGGCCGGAGTCGGCGGGCAGCCAGTCCAGCGTTTCCTCAAGGCGCTGTGCGCCGCCCGGCATATCACCCGCCAGCCCGCCCATCGCGTCGAAAACGTCCGTGATGGCGGGGGGTTCGTCATCATCCAGCCAGTCGGGCGTGTAATCGGCAAATGCTTCGGCCACCGGGCTGGACGCCTGAACCGAGGGCGGCTCCGCCGCCGGCTCAACCACGTCGTTGAGCCAGTCGGGCAGCGCGTCGGCGCTGGTCGCGGGCGTCAGCGCATCGTTGAAATCGAGTGAAGCGTCATCGGACCACGGCGCGACGACGGGGCCAACGCCGGGCGCGAAGGCTGAGGCGGCCTCTTCTTGCGCCTCGAACACGTCGCCGATGCTGGACACCCAGTCGGGCAGGCTGGCATCCATCGCGGCAGCGGTGCGCGCGTCCCACTGAAGGCGGGGCAACTGGAAGGCGTCGCGCGGCACGGGCGTGCCGTCGGGATGGAGCGTTTCCCAGGCCAGGAACGGATCGAGCAATTCCAGGCGCGCGATGAACGGCTCGGCGTCGGACGGACGGCCCGCCGCCAGCCAGAGCGCCGCCATGATGCGGTTCGCTTCCACGTTGTCAGGATAGGTGCGCAGGATTTGCAGCGCGATCTCGCTCGCCTCGACCGGGTGGCCGCTCATCCACAGCGTGCGGGCCAGCAGCACGGCCAGATCGATGCGCTCTTTGTTTTCCTGAAGCGCGGCTTGAAGCTCGATGATGGCCTGGTTATAAAGCTGGCTCTTGAGATACACACGCGCCAACGCGCCGCGCGTCAGGTGGAAACTGGCGGGCGCTGCGCCGTCGCGCACGGTGATCAGGCGGCTCAATTCGTCCTGAAGCGCCTGGTGCGTCGGCTCCTGTTCGAGCGCCCGCTCCAGATGCCAGATGGCCGCTTTGACGTTCGATTCTTCGTAGGCGCTGCCAAGCCCGACATGCGCGGTAAAATCATCCGGGACTGCGCCCAGCACCCGCTGGAAAACATCGGCGGCCTCGGCGTGGCGACCGCGCTCCAACAGGGCGCTGCCCAACGTGCGGTAGGCTTCGATGTTCTTGGGGAAGTGCTGAATGATGTGGCGGCAATGGCCGATGACTTCTTCAAGCGCCTCGCGCTCAAGCAGAGCCTTCAAGTCATTGAGATACGCCCGAAGCGTCGTATTTGCCATGACTGCGCCTGCCCATCCACCGAACCGTGATGGCGCGCATTATGCTACGAGCGGCGATTTTCCGCAAGCGGGCATGGTTTTGTCAGGATTTTGTTCAGACTGGGATAATAAAGCATCGAGAGACGCCGCGTCGTCGCTCGTGATATAGATGGGGCGCGCTCATGACGGACCTGTATTATCTGGCCAACATCCGCCTGCCGACCGAGAAGGCGCACGGCCTGCAGATCATGCAGAACTGCGAGGCGTTCGCGGCGTCCGGGGCGCGCGTCACGCTCTTCGCCGCGCGGCGCATCAATACGCCGGAACTGGCGCGCGTCCGCGACGTATGGGCGCATTACAACGTGGCGCGGGCGTTCGAAGTGCGCCGCGTGCCGTGCCTGGACCTGTTCCCCTGGCTGGAGCGCGTCTCGGCGCGGCTGGCGTTCGCCATTCAAGCCCTGACCTACACGCTCGCGTTGTGGCTGTGGATGCTCGTTCGCCGCGCCGATGTGTATTACAGCCGCGACGTGCTGACGCTCGTCCTGCTCAGCCTGGTCAAGCCGCGCCGCGCCCTGGTCTACGAGGCGCACCAGCGCTCCCGATCCGGGCCGGGGCGCTGGCTTCAGCGGGCGTGCGCCCGGCGCTGCGGGCTGGTGGTCGCCGTAACGGAGTCGCTGGCCGGCGCGCTGCGCGAGATGGGCGCGGCGCGTGCGCTCGTGGCGCATGACGGTTTTCGCGCCGAGCGGTTTGCGGGGATGCCGGCAAAAGGCGAAGCGCGCGCCCGGCTCCACCTGCCCGCCGACGCCTTCGTGGTCGGGTATGTCGGGCGGCTGCACACGATGAGCATGTCGAAGGGCGTCGATACGCTGGTGGAAGCCGCCGCCCGCGCCGAGCGGCCCCTGCATGTGCTGCTGGTGGGCGGGCCGCAGACCATGGCCGAGGCGCTCCGCGACCGCTGGCGCGCGCTGGGATTGCCCGACTCGCATTTCCACGCGCCCGGCGACGTGCCCGCCGCGGACGTGCCCGCCTATCTGGCCGCCTTTGACGTGGGGACCATGACGCTGCCCTGGACGCCGCACTTCGCCTACGATGCGTCGCCGCTCAAGCTGTTCGAGTACATGGCGGCGGGCTGTGCGATTCTGGCCAGCGATCTGCCGTCCGTGCGCGAGGTGCTGCGCGACGGCGACAACGCGCTGCTCGTTCCGCCCGGCGACGCCGACGCGCTTGCCGGGGCGCTCCGCCGGTTGTACGATGATCGGGGACTCGTGGCGCGCCTCGGCGCAGCGGCGAACGCCGAGTCGGCGCACTTCACCTGGACGGCGCGCGCCGCGCGAATCCTGGATGCGTGGCGGTCACTGGCCGCGCCCACACCAACGTCAACGTCGTGAATCTCGATCACAACCGAGGGGCTTGCGTGGAGCCTGAGCGCCCGGCCAACATGACGGCGGGTCCAGCCGGACGGTCTGCCGTGAACACCCTCGTCGGGTGGCTCTTTCCGCCGTCGCCTGCCCGTGACGAGGTGCGCGCCGCGCTGGGCATGCCCGCCGAGGCGTTTTTCGTGGGCTTCAACGTCTTTCCCGGCCCGTTGTCTCATGCGGGCCAGATCGCGCCCGTCATGCAGGCCATCGCCGCCCTGGATCGGCCCATCTGCCTTTTTCTGGCCAGCGATTCGCCGCAAACGCTGAACATCACCGCCCGCCGCTGGGCGCAACACGGCCTGCCGGCGTCGCG
>JADZBY010000347.1 GCA_020851855.1 Anaerolineae bacterium | reverse complement strand
GGCGGCCATCGCCACTCCGCTCCGGGGCGAGCGCCGCCTGCCGACCAGCACGGGCGCGTTCAGGCCACACGCCGCCGCCAGCGCTTCGACATCGGAAAAGGCGACGGGATAGGGCACGAAGGGCAGCGGGCGGTCCGGCTCGTATTCCACGAGGACCAGCCGCCCGCCGGGGCGAAGCGCGCCGCATACGTTGCGCAGCGCGGCGGGCTGCTGCGCCTGCGGGACGAAGTGCAGCGCGTTGGCCATCAGGACGCCGTCCAGAGTGGGCAGGTCAAGGGGCCGGGTGAAGTCGCCGCGTCGCCAGAGGATGCGGACGCCGTTGGGCGCGTGTTCGTCCCGCTCGCGCCGCACGGCGAGGTCAAGCGCATGGATCACGCCCGGCGGCGGCAGCAGATCGGCCAGCGCGCGGGTGAAGTTGCCGCCGCCCGCGCCCAGATCGGCCCACACAACGCGCTGATCCGGGGAATAGTCGGGGACGCCGGCCCGGATCAGGGACACTATCTCGGCGTGATTCACCGGATGCGCCTCAGCGCGCCGCCGCCATCGCAAACTGCGGCAGCCAGCCGGCCTGGGCCGCGAGCAGCTCGTCCACCATCGCCCGAATCTGGTCCAGCGTGCACACCGCGCCGGTCAGCGGGTCGAGCATGACGGCGTGGTAGACGTGCTCGCGCTTGCCGGTCAGCGCCGCCTCGACGATGAGGGACTGCACGTTGATGTTGGTGCGGTTCAGCGCGGCCAGTTGCGGCGGCATGTCGCCGATGAACGTGGGCTGCACGCCGTTGCCGTCTACCAGGCACGGCACTTCCACGCAGCAGCCGTCGGGCAGGTTCGTGATCAGCCCGTCGTTCGGCACGTTGCCCGCAACCACCGTGGGCCGGTTCGTGAGCATCGCTTCCATGATGAACGAGCCGTACTCGTGCGAGCGCCGCTCCGGCACGACGGAGCCATCCGCGATCAACATCTGGTAGTCGCTCTCAAATTCCGCAAGCCGGGCCGCGCAGTATTTCAGGTAGCCGCCGGTCCGGCCCCAGTCAAACCAGTGATCGGCGGGGCTGCCGAATTTCGGGACCAGTTCGTCGTTGACCATGCGCGCCGATTTGCGGAAATAGGGCAGGTACTCGCTGGCGTGGCCGCTTGATTCGGTCACAAAGTAGCCGAAGTGCTTCATCAGGTCGATGCGCACCGGCTCCGTCGCGTAGATTTCCGGCTGGCGGATGGCGTCCCACAGGCGCGGGTACAGGTCCTCGTCGCCGCGCCGAAATTCCAGGAAAAACGCCTGGTGGTTGATGCCCGCCGTGCGGAAGACGACCTGTTCATAGGGCACACCCGCCCAGCCCGCCAGCATCTCGCTTGTGCCCTGCACGCTGTGGCACAGGCCGACGTGTGGCCGCCCCGATCCGCGCGCCACGGCCCAGCAGTTCGCCGCCATCGGGTTGACGTAGTTCAAGAGCAGCGCGCCTGGGGCGAGCGCATCCATCTCGGCGCACAGGTCGAGCAGCACCGGGATGGTGCGCAGCGCGCGAAACACGCCGCCCGGTCCGAGCGTATCGCCCACGCACTGCTCGACGCCGTAACGCTGCGGAATCTCGATGTCCAGCCGGTATGCGTCTAATCCACCCTGCTGGAAGGTCGTGATCACGACGTCCGCGCCGCGAATCGCCTCGCGCCGGTCGGTGGTGGCCGCGACGCTCGCCCTGCCGCCGCGCCGCTCAACGATGGCCTGCACCACCTGCCGCGCCTGTTCCAGCCGGGCCGGGTCAATATCCATCAGGGCAAAGGCGGCATCTTGCAGCGCCGGGACAAACAGCGCATCGCTGACCAGATTCCGGGTGAAGACCAGGCTTCCTGCGCCGATGAACGCGATTTTGGGCATAAAACGGACTCCTTGAGATGAATGGTGCGACCTCGCCGCCGGCAGCCGGTGCGAACGCCGCGCGCCCGGTTCCGGACCGTGACGAGTCTCCTCTCCACGCTGTATGCAGCATGGAGAGGGGCCAGGGGTGAGGTTTTACTTCGGCTTCGCCGTGCTCTCGCGCCGCACGAGATGGGGCGCGATGAGCCGCTGGCTCCTGGGCAGCGCCGGGTTGGCGATGATCTCGATCAGGTACTCGACGCCCTGACGGCCCATCTGGTCAAATTCCTGCCGCACCGTGGTGAGCGGCGGGCTGGTGAACGCCGCTTCGGGGATATCGTCAAAGCCCACGACGGACACATCCTGCGGCACACGCAGGCCGCTTTCCTCAAAGGCGCGCATGGCCCCCATCGCCATCTGGTCATTGGCCACGACCAGCGCCGTAAAGCCATCCGGGTGCGAATCACGCCACTTCAACAGCGCCCGCGCCGCCTCGTAGCCGCTGCCCGGCGACCAGTCGCCCTCTACCGACAGCCTCAGTACAGCGCCAGCATTCGTCAGCGCCGTCAGCAGGCTGTCGTGGCGCGCCTGGGCGTCGTACCAGGGCTGCGGACCGCGTATCTCCACAAAGCGGCGGTGGCCGAGTGCGATAAGGTGTTCGACCAACAAACGTGTGCCCAACCGCTGATCGACGATGACCGACGGCGCGTCCAGGCCGGGCTGTGCGCCGATCTGGACGATGGGCGAATTGCCACACAGCGCTTGCAGCTCGG
>JADZBY010000346.1 GCA_020851855.1 Anaerolineae bacterium | reverse complement strand
AGTATATGCCCAAGTGAACGTGTTGGCAAGCGGCGACCTAATAGTAACAAAAGCATCAGCGAAAGGGTACAAGGGAGATCGGCGCTCAGATTCGGCGGCGTCGGCGCACGACGCTGAAACGATACAGCCCGCTGCCTGTGCATTTTGCCCGTCACCCCAGGCCCGCCGCTGCGGTTAAACGGAAAATGAGGGCGGGCGCGAGGCGGAGTCGGCGCAACCTCGCCCTTCGTACAGCGTATCTTATATATCGCTTAGTCATCGCATACGAGACTCTGATGAAGTCATGCTAGACTGACGCTGGCGCGAGTGGGAGTCTCGCTTCCCCGCCGGATTCCCGAAGCTTGCGCCCCGGAGTGAGTTTTTACCGGAAGGTGCAGCACGTCGTTCCACGTTGCTGCCTGTCACGTTTGTATCCGACGCTGGAAAAGGATACACAGGAAATGATGCGATACGACCGCTTCACCGAGCGCGCGCAGGATGTGGCCACCCGCGCCTATGAAATCTTGCAGCGCTACGGCCAAAACCAGGTGGACACCGAGCACATCCTTCTGGCGCTGCTCGAACAGCCCGAAGGCGTCGTGCCGCAAATCCTGGAACGCCTGAACATCGATCAGGACGGCATTCGCCAACGGCTGGACGAGATTCTGCGTTCCAGCCCGAAGGCGTCGATCTACGGCGGGCCGGTCGGGCAGGTTTTCCTGACGCCGCGCGCCAAGCGGGTGATCGACGTGTCTCAGGAAGAGGCGAACAAGCTCAAGGACGAGTACATCAGCACCGAGCACATCTTCCTGGCCATCCTGGGCGAGCGCCAGACGGCCATCGCCCGCATCATGAAGGACGCCGGGATCACGCGCGAGCGGGTGCTGGAGATCATCAAGGAATTTCGCGGCGGCCAGCGCGTTACCGACCCGCAGGCCGAGAGCCGCTATCGCACGCTGGAGCGCTACAGCCGCGACCTGACGCGCATGGCGACCGAGGGCAAGCTGGACCCGGTCATCGGGCGCGACGACGAGATTTTGCGCGTGATCCAGATCCTCTGCCGCCGGACGAAGAACAATCCCGTGCTCATCGGTGAGGCGGGCGTCGGCAAGACGGCCATTGTCGAAGGGCTGGCGCAGAAGATCGCCAACCACGACGTGCCGGAGATTCTGCAGGGCAAGCGCGTGGTCAGCCTGGACCTGGGCGCGATGATCGCGGGCAGCCGCTTCCGCGGCGAGTTCGAGGAGCGCCTCAAGGCCGCCATCGAGGAAGTGCAGCGCAGCGAGGGCAGCATCATCCTGTTCATCGATGAGCTGCACCAGGTGGTCGGCGCGGGCGCGGCGCAGGGTGCGCTCGACGCGGGCAATATGCTCAAACCGGCGCTGGCGCGCGGTGAACTGAACTGCGTCGGCGCAACCACGCTGGACGAATACCGGCAGTACATCGAGAAAGACTCGGCGCTCGACCGCCGCTTTGCGCCCGTGTTCGTGGACGAGCCGGACGTCAAGGCGACCATCGACATGCTGTTCGGCCTGCGCGACCGCTACGAGGCGCATCACAAGGTGCGTTTCAGCGACGACGCCATCGTCGCCGCCGCACGGCTGAGCCACCGCTACGTGACCGACCGCCGCCTGCCCGACAAGGCTATCGACCTGATGGACGAGGCCGCCGCCAAGCTCCGCGTGGCGCTGTACAGCATGCCCGCCGAGCTAAAGCAGATGAAAAACGAGCTGGACCGGCTCCAGGCGGAAGAAGAAGCCGCCGGGGTCAGCCGCGACTACGAGCGCGCGGCGCAGTTCAAGATGCAGCGCCTGCAGCTTGAGGGCGACTACGAAGCCGCCCACAAGCAGTGGCAGGAAGAGCACACGCTTGACGACATCGTTGACCCGAACGACATCGCGGAAGTGGTCGCCAAGTGGACCGGCATCCCGGTCAACCAGATGATGGAGACGGAGTCGGAAAAGCTCTTGCGCATGGAAGAGGCCCTGCACGAGCGCATCGTCGGCCAGGACGAGGCCGTCGCCGCCGTGGCGGACGCCATCCGGCGCGCACGGAGCGGCATGAAGGACCCGAACCGGCCCATCGGCTCGTTCATCTTCCTCGGCTCGTCGGGCGTGGGCAAGACCGAACTGGCCAAGGCGCTGGCCGAGTTCATGTTCGACGACGAGGACGCGCTGGTCCGCATCGACATGAGCGAGTACCGCGAGTCGCACACGGTCAGCCGGCTGTTCGGCGCGCCGCCGGGCTACGTGGGCTATGAAGAAGGCGGGCAACTCACCGAAGCGGTGCGCCGCCGCCCGTACAGCGTGATCCTGTTCGACGAGATCGAGAAGGCGCACCCGAACGTGTGGAATGCGCTGCTGCAAATCCTGGACGATGGCCGCCTGACCGACGGGCAGGGCCGCGTGGTGGATTTCCGCAACGCGGTGATCATCATGACCAGCAACCTGGGCACGGAGTTCGCGCGCAAGGGCGGGCCGCTGGGCTTCGTCACGTCGAGCGATCCGGAACTGGTGGCCGACCACAAGAAGATCGAGCGCGCGCTGCGTGAAACGTTCCGGCCTGAGTTCCTGAACCGCATTGACGAGGTCATCGTCTTCAACCCGCTCACGCAGGAGCAGGTCGAGCACATCGTCGATCTCCAGATGCGGGCGGTGGGCGAGCGCATGGGCGAGCAGGGCCTGATCGTGGAGCTAACCGAGCCGGCGCGCAAGTGGCTGGCCGGGCAGGGCTACGACCCGCAGTTCGGGGCGCGTCCGTTGCGGCGGGCCATCCAGCGCTACGTGGAAAGCCCGCTCTCGGTCCAGGTGTTGAAGGGCCTGTTCAAGCGCGGCGACGTGGTCACCGTGGACCTCAACGACGAGGGCGCGGGGCTGCACTTCGTCAAGCAGGAAGGGGCGGCCTTCGACCTGCCCGAACACGTCGAGAACGAGCAGAGTCGCCACGACGAGGCGTAATACGGTCCTCACCCCCGGCCCCTCTCCACCGAGTACGGTAGAGAGGGGAGTCAGGGCGTGGAGTTCCCCT
>JADZBY010000345.1 GCA_020851855.1 Anaerolineae bacterium | reverse complement strand
TGGCCATCAACAAGGCGTGCGGCAGCGGCCTCAAGGCGGTGATGCTCGCCGCCAGCCAGATTCGGGCAGGCGATGGCGCACTGTTTGTGGCGGGCGGTACGGAGAGCATGAGCAACGCGCCGTACCTGGATTTCAGCACACGCAGCGGCGCGCGCTATGGCCATGTCGAATTGCGCGACAGCCTGCAACACGATGGGCTGTGGTGCTCGCTGGCCAACTGGCTGATGGGCAACGCCGCCGAGTTCATCGCCAACCAGTTCGAAGTGACGCGCGACGAGATGGACGCCTTTTCCGTCGCCAGCCACCAGAAGGCGGCGGCGGCGACGGCGGCGGGCAAATTCAAGGCCGAGATCACGCCGCTCATCATCCACGACCGAAAGGGCGACATCATCATCGACCAGGACGAGCCGATCCGGGCCGATACGACGGTCGAGGCGCTGGCCAAGCTCAAGCCCGCCTTCGAGGCCGATGGGCGGGTCACGGCGGGTAACGCGCCCGGCCTGAACGACGGCGCGGCGGCGGTTGTCGTGGCGCGGCGCGATGTGGCGGCGCAAAACGGCCTGCAGCCCATCGCGCGCATCGTCTCGTATGCCCAGGCCGCCGTCGAGCCGAAGTGGCTGTTTTACGCCCCGGTCAAGGCCATTCCGCTCGCTTTGCAGCGGGCCGGGTGGCGGATGGAAGACGTGGACCTGGTCGAGATCAACGAGGCGTTTGCCGCCCAGGTCATCGCGGATGTGCGCGGTCTGGAACGGGAAGGCTATACGCTGCCGGAAGAGAAGCTCAACGTGAACGGCGGCGCGATTGCGTTGGGCCACCCGGTCGGGGCGAGCGGCGCGCGGGTGTTGATCACGCTCATTCATGCGCTGAAAGATCGTGGCCTCAAGCGCGGAGTCGCCGCGTTGTGCCTGGGCGGCGCGGAAGCCGTCGCGATGGCGGTCGAGGTCGAATAAGGGCGCGTCTGGAACCTGCACCCCCGGCCTCTGTCTCTGATGGACAGGGGTGAAAACGGCAGACGCGGACGAGGCGGGCCTCGTCCCTACACAGACTGCCGTAGGGACAATGCCTGCATTGTCCGCATTTCTCCCCTCGCCGTGAGGGGGCCGGGGTGTGCGGGTGGGCCTTTCCAAAACACGCGGGAGAGCGGCAATGAGGCGGATTTACCGGGCGACATGGGCGATCCTGGCCGTGATCATCGGGGCATGGCTTACGGCGGGCTGTGCACCTACGCCCACACCCGCGCCCACCACGCCGCCGCCCACGCCCTTGCGCGCCGTGACCGTCGTGGTCACGCGCGCCCCGGCCACGCTGCCGCCAAGCTGGACGCCGGAGCCGACCCGCACCCCACCGCCCACATCCACCCGGCTTCCGACCAGCACACCGCCCGCCACACGCACGCCCGTGGCCAGCTGGACGCCCATCGGCGGGCAGATCGGCGTGATCGGGCCGGGCGACCTGATCACCGTCGAGGTCAGCCTGGACGCGATCAACGCCGCGCTGGCCGATCTGCGTGAGTCGCCCGCTTTTTCGCCGGACATCAACCGCGCCCCGGCGGCGCGCATCCTCGGCGACGGCCTGGAAATGCGGGTGAGCTTCAACGACCTGTCGTCGCAAAGCGTCGTCGCGGACTTCCGCTTTGGCTTGCTCAACATGCGCAGCGAGCTGACGGTCAACCTGCTCGGCTTCGAGACGCCGGGCGGACGCAGCCTGGACGCCGACAAGGTGCGCGCCGCGATGGCCATCCTCCGCTCCGCGCTGGCCGATGTGACCATCCCGGCGGCGGTGCGCGAATTTGACCCGACGATGGCCGCCTACCAGCTGCGCGGCCTGTCCTATGGCCGGGACAAGCTCCAGGTGACGCTGCGCATCACGAGCCGCGTCGAGCCAACCGCCGAGGCGACCACCGGCGCATGATGGGCCGCTTCCGACGGGCCGTACTCTGCCTGCTGGCCGTGCTGGCGCTCGCCGGCTGCACGTTCCCCTCGCCGCCGGAGCCGACGCTCAACCCGACGCCGCGCCCGTCGCCCACCCGCACGGCCACGCGGCGCGGCGCGCTCACTCCGACGCGGAGCGCCAGCCTGCCGCCGCCGGTAACGCCTACTCCGGCGCTGCCCCCAGCCACCCCGCCGCCCTCGGATACGCCGCCGCCGCCCACTGCCACCGGCGACCCGGCGGGATTGCTCGCCGCGCTGGCCGTGACGCCGCAGGGCGACCGCTTTGATCTGGTGGTGAGCGAGGCGCAGGTCAACGCGGCGCTGGCGCAGGCATTTGACGCGCGCCCGCTGCCCGGCCACGCCATCACGCCGCGCGCCACGCTCGGCTTCGGCTTCCTGACGCTCAGCATGTACGTGTACCCGCCCGACGCGCCCGCCGGCGGCCCGCCGCAGCGCGCCACGCTCATGCTGCGGCTGGAGCATCCGGGCGGATTCCTTGAAACGTTCCCCACCCAGCTTGAGCCGCTGGACGCCGGGATACCGACGCGGCTGGTCAAGTCCGGCGAGGCGCTGTTTCTCGACGCGCTGAACGGCATCGTCCTGGACATCGCCGGGGAGCGCCCGCTGTTTTGCGAGCAGAGCGCCATCCGCCCGCAAGGCATCCACCTGACCTTGATTCGCTGATCGCCTGTCGCCGATTGGGAGATTGCTGCGACTTGAAACGCACCGTGCTTTTCTTCGACATGGACGGCACGCTGGTGGCGAACCAGTATGGCCGCTATGTCTTTCCCGAAGTGCTCGCGCCGCTGGCTGCTGCCGCCGGAACGACGTCCGACGCGCTGATGGAGCGCATCACCGCCGAGAACTGGCGGCGGCAGAACGCAGCCGAGCGGCCCGACGCGGCCTGGGTCATGGATTGGGACGACATTTTGCGCGGGCTGGCGGAAGCATTGGGCCTGGACGGGACGCCGCTCGCCGCCGATGCGCTCACTGTGTGCGGCGCGCGGTACGCTACGCCGCCCTATTGCGCGACGCTGGATGACGCGGCAAGCGTCTTGCGCCGGCTGCGCGAACCGGGCCACCGCCGGTTGGTGGTGTCCACGATGGGCCTGAGCAAGTACCAGTTTCCTGTGCTGCGTGGCCTGGGGCTGTATGACCTGTTCGACGATTTCCTGATGCCGGATGTGACCGGCGCACTGAAGACCGAGCGCGGCTTCTTCGCGGCCTACCTGGATGGCCCGGATGCGGCGGAGCAACGCCTGATCAGCGTGGGCGACAACTACCTGCACGACGTGGCCGTGCCCAAGCGGCTCGGATTCGGCTCGGTGTTGCGCCTGCCGGTCCCGGAACTGGCCGCGCTGGACCCGTTCGAGCGCCCGCCGCACATTCACGCCCACGGTGCGCGCATCCAGTATTACCCCGCCGACCCGGCCCAGGCGGACGTCCTGCCCGACGCGGTGGTCGTCAGCCTTGCCGAGCTACCCGCCGTGATCGCGCGGATGGAGTTGGGCGCGTGAGTTAGTTCCTACAGCGGCTTCTTGGACGGGTGGCCGGGCCGGCGGGGATAATAGGGCGGTGTGGCGGCGATTTTCTGGATGACGGCCAGGTGGTGCGTCTCGGCTACGCCGGGCAATTCGACCGCCACGAGCTGCCCCAGCCGCCCGCCCAACAAGCGCAGGGCATTTTCCGCCGCCGTCATCTCGGATGCGGCGCTTTCGCCCTTCATCGCGATGCACTTCCCGCCCACCTTGCACAGCGGCAGCATGTACTCGGCCAGGATCGGCATGTGCGCGACGGACCGGGCCAGCACCACGTCATAGCCCTCACGGTGCGCCGGGTCCTGGCCGGCCTCTTCGGCGCGCGCATTCACCAGCCGCACGTCGCGCAGGCGGAGTTGTTGCACGAGGTGCTCCAGAAAGGCGATTTTCTTGCCCGTCGCTTCGAGAAGGGTGAGCTGGATGCCCGGACAGGCCAGCTTGAGCGGCAGGCCGGGGAAGCCTGCGCCCGTGCCCACGTCGATGACCTTCGTGCCCGGCTGGAGCCGCGCCACGCGCAACACACTCAGCGAATCGAGGAAATGGCGGGTGTCGATGGCTTCCGGCTCGGTGATCGCGGTCAGGTTGGCGCGCGACTTGTTCCACGTCACCAGTTCGTCGCTGTACCGCTCAAAAGCGCGTTGCTGGTCGGCGCTCAGCTCCACGCCGAACAAGTCGCGCGCCGCTTGACTCAGGCTACCGAGCGCCATGTTGTGCCACACTGCCTGTGCATTGCTGCATTCCCGTCCCGCCGTGCGTCGACCCTGAACCGTTCCGTTTCAGGACAGCCGGTGCGCGCCGCCCGATCCCAGGCTGAGCGTCCGCGCCACTTCCGGCGCCGACGCGAACGTGCGCTGCAACCGCTCGTCCTCGATGGACATCAGGATGCCGATGACCATCTCCGAGGCGATCTTGCCGTGCACTTTGGCCAGCGTCGGCTGCGAATCGGCCAGAATCTCGGCCAGCGAGGCGTGCGCCTGCCAGATGACGGCCTTGTCCGCGACGCGCTGCGCGGCGATGAAGCCCTCGTGGAAATACTGTTGCGCCGCCGCCGTGTCGCCGCGTGCACGCGCGCACCGGCCCAGCGTCAGGACCGCGCGCACCGTGTGGCGCACCGCATCCAGCAGCCCGGCGGCATTCAGCAGGCGCTCCGCCAGCGCGCGGGCCTCGGCATATTGCCCGACGTGCAGGCGCGCATCGGCAAGGCTGTGCAGGCATTGGAAAACGGTGTCCGTCTCGCCTTCCGACTCGGCCAAACTGAGCGCTTCGCTCAGGTGGTGCAGGCCTTCGTCCACGCGCCCGACGGCGACGAGGTCCACGCCCAGGTTGCGCACCAGGTCCGAGGACAGGGCGTCTCCCGAAAGCGCCGCCGCCTTCTCGTGGTAGTCGAGCGCTTCCTGCATGGCAAAGAGCTGCTGGTACGACTCGCCCACGTTGCTGTACACGATGCTCAGGCCGAGCCGGTCATCCAGCGCTTCGAGCACCTTTACCGCGCGCTCGCCGTACAGGATCGAGCGGTAATACTGGCCCATCGTATGATAGACCGCCGCCAGCGTATTGAAAGTGCGCGCCTTGCCCTCGGGATCGTCCAGCCCTTCATACAGCGCCGCCGCCCGTTGCGCCGAAAGAAGCGCCTGCTCCGCAAAGCCGCGCATCCACAGGATATCCGCCCGGAAGCGCAGCAGCGCCGCCATGCCCGCCTCGTAACCGACGGACTCGGCAATGCTCGCGCCCTGCTCGATGTGCTGCATGGCCTGCCGGAAATCCCCGATGCGGTACAGCAGGCGGCCCGAAAGCGCCAGCGCGTCGGCCTGCCCTTCGGGGCGGTGCGTGGCGTGCAGCCAGTCGGAGACGGCGCGGCGCGCTTCGTCAAAGCTGTTGCTGCGGTCAAGGCTCTCGACCACGCGCCGGTACGCGCTGTCGATGAGCACGGCGCGCCCGCGGTCCGTGCCGGAACTGCGCGCCGGCATGGCTTCGATCATGCCTAGCGCCTGTTGCGCCAGGGCCAGCGCGTGGCGAAAATCCGCTTGGCGATAGGCTGCCCCGGCTTGAGTAAGTAAGTTGCGAACGTCTGCGTGTGCGGTCAAGGTTTCGGCGCTCATAAGTGACTTTTTGCTGAGTGTCCGGCGCATACACCGTGCATTATATCGCCCCACAGCGCACAAACCAACGCGCAATCAGCAGATTAGGCAGATTCTCAGCGTAATTCTATGGCCAGCCGGGCTGCCGGGTGATATAATGCCCGTCATAGAGTTAAGGGCGAATGCCCTCAGGAGGAAGCAATGCCTCACCTTGGCGGTGCGGAACTCATCATTATTCTGGTGATCGTGATTATCCTGTTCGGCGGTGGCCGGATCGCACGCCTCGGCGGCGAGCTGGGGACCGCGATCAAGGAATTTCGCCGTGGCGTGAGCGACAGCGAAAAGAAGGACAAGGACGCCGCAGTGACGGGCGGCGAGCAGAGCCAGTCCTGATCACCAGCACACCCCAACGTTAGAGAAACGATGAGGGCGCTGCGTGTGCAACGCCCTTTCTTCAACGCCCCAGAAAGCTGCCTTCGCCCTGCGGCTCGTTATGGGTTCACCACCGGAGCGCCGCTGAAATCCCCCGCCGTGCGCACGACGGTTTTGTTGATCCAGCCCTGTCCGGCGGGCGAATCCACGAACCACCACGCGCCATCCGGGCTTTGACCGCGCACGTTCAGGTACACGCCGAGCGTGAGCTGTCCCAGCGATGGGAAGCCGATGCCCGGTCCGCTGCGTAGATTCACCGTGGTGCGCGTGCGGGCTTCCAGCCCCGGCGTGACGCCCGACTCGCCCACGCCGACCACCGGCGCGCTGCCGAAGTAGTTCTGCGTCAGCACATAGCGCAGGTTGATCCAGCCGCGCCCGAAACCGGCTTCGATGAGCAACCACTGGCCATCCGCCGTTTTGCCGACGATGGGCACGCGCGAGCCGCCGGGCAGAGTACCCACCTTCGTGTAGAAGGTCGCCGGGCCGCTGCGCACGTTCAGGAAGGCCGTATTGATAATCGCCGCCGGGCCATCGGTGGACGGCGGGACCTGACCGCCCGCGCCGCCTTCCCCGCCCGCGCTGGTAAGCGAGGCCTTGACCCAGCCACGCCCGACGCCGGAGCGAATCTCCAGCCAGCTGCCGTCCGGCTGGCGGCCAATAATGAAGAACTGCGCGCCTTGCCGCAGGCCGCCGACCACCGCCGCGCCGATGCCCGGCCCGATGCGCACGTTGAGCGCGCCCGTGGTCACCGTGCCGATGGGACCCGGATCGACGACCGGGACCGTTTCAGGCGAGCTGACGATCACGTCTTGGGCGCGCAGGTAACCCGTGCCGATGGGCGTGTCGGACTTCCAGAAGAGCCGGTCGGCGCTCACCCCGGTGATGGGCGTGATCACGTCCTGCCGCAGCGCGCCAAGCTGCCAGAAGCCCAGCCCTGGCCCGGCATATACCGGCGCACGGGCGGCCATGATCCGCGCAAAGGGCACCCCGGGCTGCTGCGCCGCGACGGGGGCCGCTCCGACCAGCATTGCCACGACACTGAGTGCCACGAGGGCGATCAGAACACGAAGCCCAGATGATCTCATGGACATTTCCCCTTTTGCGCTGTCCCGTGCCCGACAAGGTCCGCGAAGAGTGCACTTCTAAGTCTACTGTCATGCCGATTCGGGGTCAAGCAGCCTGAATCGGCTTCACGCCCCGCGCAGGAACTCCAGAAGCGCCGCCACGAAGCGCCCCGGCTGCTGATCGTGAATCTCGTGGCCCGCGCCGTCGAACACTTTAAGCGTTGCGTGCGCGCCCACCGCTTCGACAAAGCGCCGCGCACTGGCCACCGGGTTGAGCGGGTCGTGTTCGCCCACCATGAGCAAGAGCGGGCAGGCGATTTCCCCAGCGCGGCTCAGGCTCAGGTCGCCGCCGCTTCTCACGAGGCTGGTCACCGCCCCAATCCACTCGCCCTGCCAGTTTTCGACCGGCTGGCCGGGATGGCGGGCGCGCTGGCCGGGGCTGGGGGCGAGGCGCGGCATCTGGCGCTGTATGTAATCGACAAAGGCAGCGTCATACGCGCCGATGGCCGCCCAGGCCGCCACCGACCGGCACAGCCTGGGGAAAAGGATGGGCATGAGCAGCGCCACTTCGCCGCCGTCGCTGTAGCCGACGACATGCGCCTGCTCGATTTGCAGCGCTTTGAGAAACGCGCCCATGTACTGCGCGTCGCGGAAATAGAAGTCCGGCGGAAAGCGGCGCGGCGGCGGGGCGCTGCGCCCATAGCCGGGCAGATCGGGCAGGACCACGCGAAAGCCGCGCCCGATCAGGCTGTCTGCCAGCGCCAGCAGGTCGCGCCCGACCTGCATCCAGCCGTGCATGAGCAGCACGACCGCGCCTTTGGGCGGCCCATACGTCTCGTAATACAAGGTCTGGTCGTGTACTTGCAGGGTGGGCATGGCGCGCTCCGGTGCGTCTGCCGTGTTCTCGTGCCAGGCTGCGCAAAGCGGGTACAATCAACTTACAAGCCATTATCGGGCACACGGAACGGGCATGTCAAGCAGGGAAGGCAGGAACAGGGCCGTGGTCAAGCTGGTCAGCGTCGAAGAGATGCGCGCCATCGAAGCCGCCGCAGACGCCGCCGGGGTGAGTTACGCGCAGATGATGGACACCGCCGGGCGCGCCGTGGCAGAGCGCATCCGGCGCTATCTGGAAGCCTTTGGCGAGCCGCACGTGCTGGTGCTCGTCGGGCCGGGCAACAACGGCGGCGATGGCCTGGTCGCCGGGCGCATCCTGAGCCAGGAATACCGCGCCCGCGTGACGTTTTTCCTTGCCGCGCCGCGCGACGACGCAAATTTCCACGACGTGCAGGCGGCGGGGCTGGCCATCACCGACGATCTGGCGGCGCTCGACGGCCTGGTGCGGCGGGCAGACGTGATCGTCGATGCGCTGCTCGGCACGGGAGCGCGCCTGCCGGTGCGCGGCGCGGTGAAGATGGCGTTGCAGGAAGTGCAGGACGCGCTGGCCGCGCGGCGTGGCATGGTCACGCGCAGTGGGATAGTCACGCCGGGGCGGCCCGACGTCTGGGCGCAGCCGCAGCCGTCGCCGTTCATCGTCGCCGTGGATGTGCCCTCTGGCATGGACGCCGACACGGGCGCGCTCGACCCGCTGGCGCTGCACGCCGACGAGACGATCACCTTCGAGGCGGCAAAGCTGGGACAGGTACAGTTCCCCGGCGCGGCGGCGCTCGGCGCGCTGCACGTGGCGACGCTGAACCTACCCGCCAAGCTGCCCGTGCGGGATCGCATCTTGCGCACCCTGCTCGACGCGGGCACAGTCCGGGCGCTGCTGCCGCCCCGGCCCGCCGACGCGAACAAGGGCACATTTGGCAAGGCGCTCATCGTCGGCGGATCGCCCCACTACATCGGCGCACCAGGGCTGGCGGCGCTGGGCGCGTACCGGATCGGGGCCGGGCTGGTCACCGTGGCCGCGCCGGAGATGGTGGTCAACGCGCTGGCCGGTCACTTGCTCGAAGTGACATGGCTGCCGCTCTCCGGCGCGGCCACGGGCCTTGACTCGGCGCTGCTGGACCAGGTGCGCGCTTACGATGCGGCGCTGGTCGGGCCGGGAATCGGGCGCGCTTTCGACGTGATGGGCTTGCTCGACGGGCTGGCCGGCTCCGGGCGCGAGGTTATCCCGCCCCTGGTCATCGACGCCGACGGGTTGAACCTGCTGGCGGGCGAAAGCGACTGGCAGCGGCGCTTGCCGGGACGCACCATCCTCACGCCGCATCCTGGCGAGATGGCGCGGCTGGCTCGCGTCGAGCCGGAAGGCGGGCGGAGCGCGATTCAGGTAGTGCAGGCGCGGCGGCTGGAGCTTGCGGCGGAGAAGGCGGCGCAATGGCGCTGCGTGGTGCTGCTCAAAGGCGCGTACAGCGTCGTAGCGGCCCCCGACGGGCGCATCACGGTCATCCCGTTTGCCGATGCGGCGCTGGCGCGGGCGGGCACGGGCGATGTGCTGGCCGGGATCGTCGCCGGGCTGCTGGCGCAAGGTCTGGAGCCGTTTGACGCGGCGGCAGTGGGCGCGTACATTCACGGCTACGCGGGGATGCTGGCCGCTGCATACACCGGCGCACGGGCAAGTGTGCTGGCGGGCGATGTGGCGGGCAATATCCACGCGGCAATCACGGGGATTCTTGAGGCGGAAGGCTGATCGGGCCGCCCCGGACCTGATGAAGCTCAGGTGGTTAGGGAGATCAGGCGGGCGGGCGGCTCGCGAGCCGCCCCTACAGCATTGCGCCGTGTAGGGGCGCGTCGCGATGCGCCCGCCACCCGCGAGCCGCCCCCCTACAGCATCGCGACATGTAGGGGCGCGTCGCGATGCGCCCGCCATCGCGAACCGTGAAAGAATCTCAAGAATCCATCGACGCGGGGCTGTTTCACGGGAGAATCCGCAGCGCGGCGTCGACGCTGTACACGATGAGCATTTGCCCCGGCCCGTAGGTGAGCCAGACCACGTCACCGATGAGCGGGAAGCGCAAGCCGCTGAACAACTCGCCGGCCAGGATCAGGTCGCTGAGCAGGAAGAGCGCCGCGCCGAGCGCCAGCCCCCAGAACAGGCCGTTTTGCAGCGCCAGCCCGGTGGCAAAGCCCGCCGTGCTGGACAGCAGCAGCGCATAGGCCAGCGCGGCGAAGTGCAGGGCGTTGCGCTGCTTTGCAGGCCGCCACACGACCGCGTACCAGGCGATGACGCCGATGAGCAGCCAGACAAGCCACGCGCCGAGCCGTGTATCCGCCGCGTTCAGCCCGACACGATCGCCCAGGCCCAGGATGGCGATGATGTAGGCGATATGGCCCAGGCCAAAGGCGAGAATCCCGCCGATGACCCGGTTGCCCAGGCGCAGCAGCCCGGCCATGCTCAGGTCGCCCACCAGCCCGAATGTCATGCCCACCGCGATGAGCAGCGCAAACGCGCCCGCCGCGCGCTCCCGGCTGGCCACATACCAGAGCCATCCG
>JADZBY010000344.1 GCA_020851855.1 Anaerolineae bacterium | reverse complement strand
GTGAGCGTTGCGGGTCGTGACCCGGTCCGCGACATGGCCGCGCAGGCCGAGCATTTCCTCGTACAGCGCGACGTATTCCTCGCCGCGCTGATCGGCGTTGAAATACTGCCGGACGTGCCGGCGGCCCGCTTCGCCCATGCCCAGGCGCAGCGTTTCGTCCGTCGCCAGCCGGAGCATGGCGTCGGCCATGTCCTGGATGCCGTGCTCGACGGTATCAACGCGCGCCCGAATGCCGACGCCGTCGCCGCCGGGCGTGTTGGGCATGCCCAGCAGGAAGACGATGGGCCGCCCGGACGCCATCGCTTCGAGCACGACGAAGCCCGGCTCGTCATGCAGGCAGGGAAAGACCAGCGCGTCGCTTTCGGCCAGGCAATCCAGCGCCTGCTGTCGCGTGTACTTCTCTTTGACCTCGAAGGCACGGCCCAGACCCAGCGATTGCGCCAGCTTCCGAAGATCATCCGCCTGCGGGCCGTCGCCCACGTGCCAGTACTCGCTGTCCGGGTAGCGGGCATGGAAGCGCGCAAAGGCTTGCAGGCCGAGATGGATGCCTTTCCAGCCGATGAGCCGCCCCAGGCTGATCAGGCGGAAGGGCGATGGCGAGCGCCGGGCCGGCAGCGCGCCGAGCTTGTCGATTTCGCGCTCTGGCAGGGCGATCTGGGGCATGCGGCGGATGTTGCGCGATCCCAGCGCCCGGATGCGCGCTTCCGCGCCGTCGTTGGGCGCGAGCGCGATGGTCGCCCGGCGCGCCGTGATACGCACAAACGGGTCAAGCGTCGCCGCCGAGCGCTCTACGGTGCGCTTGATAATGTCAAAGGCGATGTCGCGCGGGGCCAGCGTGCGGTAGAAGCTCAGCGGAGCGACCGCCGCGCCGCCGATGGGTCCCCACAGGAACGGCACAGGCAGCCGGGCCAGGAAGCTGGGCCGCCAGTAGCTGCCATAGGTGACGTGGTGCGTCACGTCGAAGCCGACCTCGTGGTGCAGGCGCGCGGCGCGGCCATAGGCGGCAATCTGCCAGGCGTAATAGTGCACGCGCCGGTAGCCGTGCCCCGGCTTTTTGCCCATCAGCATCCAGCGTGGGAACTCGAAGTATTCCCAATGGACGCTGGGCATCGGATTCGTCTCCAGGTACTTGTCGATGGATGGCTTGAAGTCGCGGCAGACGAAGGCCCACACGTCGTGGTTGCGGCTGAGCTGCGTGATGGCACTCCAGCCGGTGCCTTCTTCGGACCCTTTGCCCGGTTCGGCGGCGTAGGCCGAGAGCAAAATCTTGAGGCGGCGTGAGGACATTTCAGGCATAGGACTCCGCGTTCCACGCAAAAGACGTTGAGTGATGGGAATGTTACGGAATGTGACCCTCACTCCCCCAGCCCCTCTCTCCCACAGGGCGAGAGGGGAGAAAGGCGGGCCGTTCCCGGGTCTTCTCCACCCCTCTCCATGAGGGAGAGGGGCCAGGGGTGAGGGTGCGCCGACACGTGACCCTCACTCCCCCAGCCCCTCTCTCCCACAGGGCGAGAGGGGAGAAAGGCGGGCCGCTCCCGGGTCTTCTCCACCCCTCTCCATGAGGGAGAGGGGCCGGGGGTGAGGGTGCCGCTCTATTATTAACTCGCGCTTGCGGCAGCGTGCCCGCGCTGCCGCCCATCGATGGCCCGCTGGTACACGGCGATGGTGCTCCGCGCCACAACGTCCGGCGCGCATTCTTCGTCCAGCTTCTTCTTGCCTGCCGCGCCCATGCGATGACGCAGATCGCGGTCCTGCAAGAGCCGGACCAGCGCATCGGCCAGCGCGCGCTCGTCACGCGGCGGCACGAGCAGGCCCGTCACGCCGTCGTCGACCATCTCCGGCAGGCCGCCCACGTTGGTGACCACGACGGGCTTCGAGAACGAATAGGCAAACGGGATGACGCCGCTTTGTGAGGCGTCCACGTAGGGCAAGACGACGACCGCAGACTGGGCAAAATACTCCGCCGTCTTCTCGTCCGAGATGTACTCGTTGTGCACGATGAAGCGCTCCGGGTGCACCATCATGTCGCGATAGCGCTGGAAGTCCTCGCCGCGCCCGGCGATCATGATCTGCACGTCCGGCACATGCTCCGCGACGAGCGGCTCGGCCCGGATCAGGTAGTCGAGGCCCTTGTATTCCCAGATTCGGCCAAAAAAGAGCAGCAGGCGCTCGTTCTCCGCGATGTTGTCCGGCGCACCGGACAAACCGTGCGCCACGTGCGGGATGACGTGCAGTTTTTCCGCCGGGAAGCCGAGCTGATCGGCCATGATCTTTTTGAGCTGCTGGGCGTGAATGACCAGCTCGTCCGCCAGCCGGTAGCCCCAGTGCACGAGCCGTTGCGGCGTGCGCTGCGACTCCCGGTCGCCCACGTGATGGATCGGATCGTGGACGGTGATGACCAGCGGATAGCGCCGCGCCCAGGGCAAGAGCAGGCTGAACCACAGATGGGCGTGTTGCACGTGCACCACGTCCGGGTTGAAGGCGCGGATGACCTGGTACAGCTTGCGCAGCAGCTTGATCTGGGCCAGCGGGTGGCGCAGGCGCGGCTGCACGTAGCTGTACAGCTTCACCTTCGGGCTGAGCATACGCCGGTGCGGCCCGACCCGGTCCTCGGAGCTGATCAGCAGCACATCGGCGTGTTCGGCCAGCGCGCTGCTCAGCTGCACGCCGTACTCGCCCGCGTCGAACGAAACCATGACAACACGCATCCGTCACGAATCCTTCGTTGGGTGCATCCTTGGCGTACTCTCCGCCGCGCGCCGGTTCACGCGGGCGCTTCGCTCATGCTGCGCAGGTAGCGCGCTTTGATCGCGCCCGGTCCGCCCACGGTCAGGACCAGGACGACGGCCAGCGTGACGGCGTAGATCAGCGCGCCCATGCCGACCACGACGAGGAATCGCTCGTTGGCCCAGGGCAGCGCCCAGACAAGGTAGACGCTCATCGCGGCGGTGGCGATGGCAGGCCGCCACAGGGCGCGCGCGATGCGCACCGGCCCGCTGAACAAGCGCCGGATGTAGTAATAGTGCAAGATCAGATCGACAAAGGTTACGAGCAGCGACGCCAGCGCCGCGCCCAGCATCCCGAACCGGCTGATCAGCGCGACGCCCAGGATCACATTCAGGACGACGCCGACCATGACGATGCGCAGCGTGTCTCGCTCGCGCATCCCGGCGATGAGCACCTGGCCCAGGGCGTGAATCACGGCGCGCAGGATGACCGTGATGCTGTAGATGCGCAGCACCAGCGTGGCGTCTGCGAAGCTCTCCTGCCCGTACAGGAAGACGAGCGCCTGCCCGGCCAGCACAAAGATGCCGAGCGTGGCGGGCAGCCCGAACATGACCAGAATCTCGACCAGGCCCTCGGTGATGCGCTTCAGGCTGCGGAAGCCCGGCTCAAGCTGGCGGCTCATCATCGGGAACAGGCTGGTCACCACGTTTTGATAGACCACCTGGAGCGGCGTCAGGAATTGCGTGGCCGCGCCGATCAGGCCGACTTCCCGCTCCGAAGCGAGCTTGGAGAGCAGGACCAGGTTCAGGCTGGCCACGATGGCGATGATGCCGTCGATGCCGAAGAAGGTCGTGGTCTGGCGCAACATGCGGATCATGAAGCCCAGGTCCAGCCGGATGCGCGGTCGGGTGATGCGCCACAGGAGCAGCGCCCATTCGGCCAGCAAGATGACCGTGAACGCGACGAACAGCACGCCGATGACGCTGTTCACGTCCGCGCCGCCCGCCAGCAAGACGAACGCCGCCCCGATCTTCAGCAGGTTGACCGGCACATTCACCAGGGCGATGACGTGCATCCGCTCCCAGGCCTGGAGAATGGCTTCCACGATGGCGATCAGCGCCACCGGGAACATCGACAGCGAGACGAGCAGGATGACCTGCGCCGTGTCCGCCGGGTAATTGAGCAGGCGCACCAGGATGGCGGCAAATGCCAGCGACGCCAGCGACGTGCCAATCACGGCGACGCTGCCATTTACCAGGAACTTGTCGGTTTTGGTCCGGTCTTTGGCCACTTCGCGCGTGACGAGCGTCTTCAGCCCGGCGATGGCGAACACCTGGAAGGTGTAGAACAGCGTCAGGGCCAGCGACATCTGGCCAAAGGCGCGGTCGCCCAGGTAGCG
>JADZBY010000343.1 GCA_020851855.1 Anaerolineae bacterium | reverse complement strand
TTCGGCTCGACCTGGGTTCGGACGGACTACCGCTTTGCATCGCTGGCCGAGGCCGAACGCCTGACGCGCTTCTTCTTTGGCGATGCGCTGGCCGACGAGGTGGTGCGCCGCAAGTGGGTCACCCTGCCCGAATGCACTGGCCTGTGGTGGCTGGAGAGAGCCTAATCTGTTCGCAAAGAGGGTGTTACGCACTTCGCACAGCGGACATGGCCGAGACAGGCAGCATCACTCTCCTGACCTCACCCCCGGCCCCTCTCCATGCCTGCCACCCCAGAGGGGACCCCGGCAGGCATAGAGAGGGGAGCGACCCTGCGCCATTTCCCCCTCTCTACGCGGTACTCCGCGTGGAGAGGGGGCCAGGGGGTGAGGCTCAGAGTTCACAACAACCTCTAGCCAATCAAACGAAAACAGGCGAGTCGCGCGACTCGCCTGTTTTCGTTATCGACAGCGCGTGTGCGCCGCTTACTGGTACGTTTCGAGGTAGGCGATGATGTCGCGCAGTTCTTCGATGGTCAGCGCCTCGCCAAAGTTCTGCGGCATGACGCCCGGCGAGCCGCCTGGCGCAATGTACTCGTTGGGATGCACGATGCTGGCGGCTAAGTACTGCTCCGGCGTCGTGTACTTCTCGCTGATTTCCGGCTGGCGCAGGCGGATGTCCTGCACGCGCGTGAACGTGCCCGCCGTCGGGGCAAACGAGTACGCCGCGCCGCTGGGAGCCGTGTGGCAGCCCGCGCAACCGAGCGCCGCGTACAACTGGCTGCCCTTTTCGGCATCGCCGCCGGTCAGTTCCAGCGTGGTCACGTCCACGTCCATGCCGATGACTTCGCGCGGACCCGCCGACCCGGCCAGCGCTTCGTCCACCGGGCGCTTGTACTGCTGGTTCACGTCGAGCGGCGCAAGGCCTTCCGCCTCGGCCCGGTAGTTCATGATGTAGGTGACCAGATTCTCGATCTCGTCGTCGCGCAGCGGGCCGCCCGCACTCTGCGCCCAGGCCGGCATCGGCGCGGGCCAGTAGAACTTGCTCGTTGGGCGTCCGCCGATCAGCGTCGAGCGCAGGTAATCCTCGTGCGAGCCGTTCCACGACACCTCGCGCAGGCGCACATCGCGGGCCGGGTCCCAGCCCTCAGCCACCAGCGCATCCAGTTCGGCCTGTTTCTCTGCGATCTGTGTGCTCAGATCGTCAAGCTGGCCCTGAGCCTGCGTCGGATCGACCAGCCGAATCTGGGCGTCAAGCGCTTCGATCTGCGATTGCAGGTTGGCGCGCTCTTCGCTGCCTTCGGCGGCGGCGTCAAACTGCGACTGAAGATCGGCGCGCTGCGCCACGTTCTCACTGTACGCCGTCAGCGAGTCCTGCAGGACCTTCTGCTGATCGGTCAGGGCCTTGAGTTCATCGGCGACCACTTTGGCCGGGTTGTCCGCCAGGAAGAACATCGGGTTATTCAGCGCCGGGGCCACGCCTGCCAGCCCTTTGCCGTCCAGCCCGTGGCAGGTCGTGCAGTTGTTCAGATACAACTCTGCGCCGCGCTCGATAGACCGGCCATGCCACTGCTCGGTGAAGACCGCCATGCGGGCCGGCTCGTTGATGGCCACCCAGCCCACCAGCAGCATGATGCCCACGAAGGACGCGATGCCGAGCAGAATCTTGTTCTGGATGTTCATTAGTGCCCACCACCCTGGTAGTCAGAAAGGCGGCTAACGTACAGGGTCTTTCCGGACGTCAGGATGCCGGGGACCATGTGTTTGACCGGCAGGCCCTGATCGTCAAGTTCCTGCTGCCCCTGGTCGTTGTACATCGACTCGACCATCCGAATGCGGATGTTGCCGTTCTCGTCGCGCAGCGGGCGGCGGTTCTCGTCCACTTCGGGCGTATTCCAGATGATGCGCAGGTCAATGCGCTTGAGATCCGTCTGGGCATCCGAGACGGTCAGGATGCCGACCACATTGGGCAAATCCGCGCCCCAGCGCTCTTTCTCGTGCATGAAGCGCTCCATCAGGCTGCGCATCGGGCCGTCCGGCGCGCGCTGGCATATGACCGGCAGCGCCACATTCGGCAGCGGGTCCGAGACGCGCGGCGGCTGGCCCCACATCACCAGCGGAAGCGGATGATCGTTGTCCAAGTCGTCGGTGCAATACGTGCCGTTCACCCACTCTTCATAGGGGAAGGCGCGAATCGGCCCGATGCCTTCCATCGGCGCGATGGCCTGCACCATTTCCTGGTCGCCCGCCGACTCGACGCCCCATTTGCCGGTCCCGAAGTAGGTCAGGAACAGCATGATCCAGATGAAGACGAGCATCATGCCCAGCTGGAAGCGGCGGTGCGCATAGCGGCGGCTGCGGCCCACGTCCAGGTACGGGTAGACGATGAACATCGCCAGCAGCACGGTGGGCAGGACCAGCCCGAACAGAATCTTGTCGCCCAGCTTCAACAGGCCTTGCAGCCACAGGAAGTACCACGGTGCGGTGGTGTGCAGCGGCGTCACCTGCGGGTTGGCGTGCGTCTCCAGCGGCGCGTGGAAGAACCAGATGCTCATCACCGTCATGATGAAGATCGTCAGACCGAACCACAACATCTCGGTGGTGGCCACGTCCGGGATGAAATATACACGCTTGTCCATCGGCACGCGCTTGGCCGTGTCCTGACCGACCTCTTCCAGGCGCGGCGGCAGGCTGTGGCCGTGCAGCACGACTTTGTAATAGTGCACGCCGATGAAGATGGTCGTGAGAGCGGGCAGCAAGAACACGTGCAGCAGGTAGAAGCGCAACAGGCCGCCTGCGCCGATGTCCGGCGCGCCGCGCAACAGCAGGTTGACATTCGTGCCGACGATTTCCGGCGGCGCGGCCTCGGCCATCGACGTGCCGATGGTCACCGCCCAGAAGGCGAGCTGGTCCCAGGGCAGCAGATAGCCGCTGAAACTCAGGAACAACGTGAAGAGCAGCAACAACATGCCGGTCATCCACGTGAATTGTCGCGGTCGGCGGTACGATCCGGTGGCAAAGGTCCGTATCGTATGCAAGGCTACGACCAGCACCATCGCCTCAGCGCCCAGCCGGTGCATGTCACGCATGAACTGCCCCAGCGGGACATTGCTCAGGATGGTGATCATGTTCTGGTAGGCGGCGGTGGGCGACGGCGTGTAAAAGACCATCAGGAACAGGCCGGTGATGATCTCGATGACAAAGGTGAAGGTCGACAGGAAGCCCAGCCGGAGTGTGGGATAAATGCCCGTCACCGCCTGGTGATAGTAGCTGGGCCGCATGTGCATCCAGAATGCATCGGCGTGCGGCGTCAGGCGCGGGTTGGGCCGCCGCGAAGGGGCCTCGCCGCGCAGCGCCTCGCGGATGTCCTGGATGTTCATGCCCGCGGTGATGCGCTCGACGGTCTCATCGACCAGTTCGAACACCGCCTTGCGGACGCCCTTTTCCTTGATGTCATCTAAGAATGAGGGAAAAGGCAATACCGACATAGTACCCCTCTTGAGTCCGTACCCCCTCGAACGTTCGATACAGGCTCCCCGTGACGGGAAGCGGGAACGCCCGGATTAGCGCGTCACTGCCAACATCAACGTCGACATCAATCAGGCGTGCGTGTCGCCTTTGATCTTGCGTCCCGTATTCACCACCACGCTGGTAGCGCCCGCCACGTTGACCGGCTCACCCTCGGCGCTCGTCACCGGTCCGCCCGGCGTGTTGGCCGTCACGGCAAAGCGGTCCAGGTTTCGCGGCGCAGGACCTTCAATATACTGGCCGTTGCGCTCGAATTTCGAGCCGTGGCACGGGCACTCGAAGCGCCCGTTGGCGTCCACCCAGGCAAACAGGCAGCCCAGGTGCGTGCAGACCATGCTCAGCGCCATCAGGCCATCGGGCGTGTTGGTCAGCCAGAACCGCCCGGCAGGATTGCGCTGCGGGGCGTCGCCCGCGGCGGGCAACGTGGCCGCGTCGATGGTGAACAGGCCGCCGTACTCGCCTTCACGGAAGCGCGGCAGCGCAAACCAGATGATCAGGCCAGTGCCCTGGGCCAGCAAGACGGCCATGCTCGCGCCCCAGATGTAGTACAGGAACTCGCGCCGGCTGACCGGCTTGACGGCGCCCTGAGCGGCAGGCGCAGTCGCACCCGACGGCGTGGGCGTCTCTTTGCGCGCCGTGACGCCTGTACCTCGACTGACGGTGGGTGTCGTCATGCGTTGAAGATCCTCCCGGAGTAACGGTGCTTCAACCCGACTCCGAATGCTGCTTGCGGATCATCCGACGAAATAGGTTTAGAGCAGATGTGGCTGATTCCTGCGCGATACTCTATCACAGCGAAACGTTAGTGTCAAAAAGATCAAAGAAACTGGGCAGCGCCGCTGTGCGCCTATTCGCCGCCCGGATTCTCGCTTCCGGATAACCAGCGCAGGGCATCCGCTTCGCTCCCGAAAACGCGGATACGCCAGCCCGCCGCCGACAGATTGCGCACGAACGAATTGAGCAGCGCCGCCAGCGTCGG
>JADZBY010000342.1 GCA_020851855.1 Anaerolineae bacterium | reverse complement strand
GCTGGCAGCGGGCAGGTTCAGCCAGTACGTGCCGTCGGTGAGCAACTGCCGCTTGAGCGCGAGAATCAGGACCACAGCGCCCATGCTGCGCAGGTTGCGCAGTTTCGCCGCGTAATCCGGGTCGGCGTCGTTCAACGCAGGCGCGAGCCGCAGCATGGCAGCGGGCGATGTGGTGCTGATCACGGCGTCAAAGCGCTGATCGCCGCCCGGTGTGGCGACGATGAGCGAGTCGCCGTCGCGCCGCACGCCCGCCACCGGCGCGTTCAGGCGCATCTCCGCACCGCGCGCTCGGAGCTGGTCGGCGAACAGGTCCAGGAAACGCTGGAAGCCGCCTGTGAACGTGCCCAGGCGCACGGTGCGAGTGTGAATGCGCGCCCAGAACCAGGCCATGGTCACCTGCCGGTACACTTCACCGAATTTGCCGATGAGCATGGGCCGCCACAGGGTATCGTACGCGGTCTTGCCCATCCAGCGCGTCAGCCAGTCTTCGGCGGTGTACTTCTCCATGGCCTGCCAGTTCTTGGACAGGCGCAGATACAGCCCGGCCAAGCCAAAGCGCAGCTTGGGGATGAGCGGCAGGTTGGGATAGAGCAGCATGGACACGGGATTGTCGAACAGGTACGCCTTGCCCTTCGCCCACATCGACGTTTTGGGCCGGGGGAAGAACGCCTGATCGCGCAGGCCGAGTTCTTCGAGCAGGCGCAGCATGTCCGCGTCTGTCTCGAACCAGTGGTGGTAGAACTTCTCAAGCTCCCAGTCCCAGCCCTCATCGCGGAAGCCCGCCGCCAGCCCGCCCACGCGCCCCGCGCCCTCGAAGACCGTCACCGCATGGCCGGCCCGCACGAGGTCCCAGGCCGCGCTCAGGCCCGCCGGACCCGCGCCGATGATCCCGATCTGCATTACAGCACCGCCCCTTCTGCCTCGGCTTCCTTGCCGCGCTCTGCCTCGACCGCGCGCGCCGCCTCGCCAAACGACCGCCACGACAGGCCCTGCTTGACCAGGTAGTAGAAGCCCAGCACCGTGATGGGCAGCCACAACGCCGCGTGCAGGACCAGCGTGTAACTCGCGGCGATCTCGTGCCGCACGCCGAACGCTTCCAGGACGATGATGCCCGGCCCGTCGAACGTGCCCACGTAACCCGGCGCGGCGGGCAGCGTCGTGGCCAGATTGACCACCGCCGTCATGATCATCAGCACGAAGAAGCTGACCTCGAAATTGAAGGCGTGCATGACGAACCAGTATTTCACCGTCTCGGTGAGCCAGATGAAAGTCGAGGTGACGAAGGTCATCAGCAAATCGCGCGGGCTGCGCAGGCTGGCGAGGCCGGTCATGAAGTGATCGGTCAGCTCCAGCGCAGGCGTTTGCGCGAAACGCGGCAAAAAGCGCGCATACAGAGCACGGTACAGCTTGCGGGCGCGCTCCGGCTGGGCGGCGAGCGCGAAAAATACCGCCAGCGCGCCGAAAAAGATGATCGTGAACAGGATGACGACGGTGCGCAGCCACTCCTGCTCGATGGGCGCGAAGGGCAGCGCCACGAATACGAACATGAGCATCACCAGCCCATCGAGCAGGCGCTCGACCACGATGGTCGCCAGGCTGGCCGAGATGGACACGCCTTCGTTGCGCTTGAGCACGTAGGCGCGGATGACTTCCCCGGCGCGGAACGGGTAGACGTTGTTGCCCATATAGCCGATGACCACGACGGGGAACAGCGCCGAGAGGCGTACGGCCTTCAGCGGGCGCAGCAAATAGTGCCAGCGCCACGTCCGGCCCCAGACGGCCAGAAAGTAGATGGCGACGCCGGGGATCAGCCACAGCAGGTTGGCCTCGCCGATGTGCGCCGCCACGTCGCCGAGGCTCAGGCCGCGCAGGCCGCTGTACAGAAAAACCAGGCTGATGACGACGCCAGCAGCCAGGAAAAGCCACTTCCGCATGGGTTGGTTCCGCTCCGTTGAGGGCGACACGCCGACCCGACGATACACGCAAAGCGCGACAAAGACAAGGTGGAATCGGGCGAGCCGGTCTGGCGTAATGATACACATCCAGGCGGCGGATTCCTCACGGAGACGAGCAAATCGAAAGGGCGATCCCCGATGTGGGGACCGCCCTTCGTCGTGTAGACCTCAGAGGCGCGCGCCGCGATTACGCTTTGGCGGGCGCGCCGGGCGCTACCATCTGCGCCAGGATGCGCTCGATGGCGATGGTGTGGCTGCACCAGCCGTGCGAGCGGAAGAAATTACAGTCGCAGCTCCACTTGCCCTCGTTATAGCTCACCGTGTGATCGCTGTTTTCCCCGGCGAGCGTGGCGACGAAGTTCTGGAAACGGACACGGTTCGGCTCGCTGGTATAGCGCTTCGCCTTCTCAAGCTGGCTGATATAGCTGGAATTGGACGCCGGTTCTTTGCCGTTTCCGTTGGTCTGGATCGGCTGGATCATGCCCTGCAAGATACGCTCCATCGCGATGGTGTGGCTCGACCACCCATGCTGCTGGAAGAAACTCGAGTCGGATTGCCAGCCCGCGTCGCCATAGCTGACGATATGGGTGCTGTTGTTCCCTTCAAGGGTGACGGTGAAACGCTTGAACGCGATGCGGCTCCGCTCCTCGGCGTAGTGCTTGGCCTTGGCGATCTGGCCGATCATCCCATAGTCCATGGCCGGTTGTTCCTCCTACTACTTCGCGAAACGTAAGTAAACAAAAAGGCACGGGGCATGACGCCACCCGTGCCTTTAAGGACGGTTAAAAAGAAAAGAAGATGAGGCCTGCACAGGAATCTTAATCATCCCTTCTCCGCATCCTGCCCTGTACAGAATTATCGCCAACTATAAGCCTTCTTGAAGGCAAAGTCAAGGCGAGTTTAAGGCCCACGCCGTGCGGCGATTCGGGGCGGTTTCCGGCACGGCGACGGTCTGCAAGCGGCCCACCCATTCGCTCCGCCCGGATTCCGCAGCAGGCCGGGCATCGCGGCGTATTGGCACGCCATCGGCGTTTCGTGTATTCTCACAAAGCAATCACAGTTTCCCGATGCTACACTGTTTGTTATTCCGGTTTCGCCTCAAGAGAGGGGGGGAAGATGGTTTTTCGTTTCTCGCGGTTGGTTTCTGTCGTGTTTGCCCTCGCGCTGGTGGTCGCTTTTGCCCTGCCGTCGGGCGCGGCGCAGCCAGCGCTGGCCCAGGGCGGCCTGCTCGACCAGGTGCGCGCCCGTGGCAACCTGGTGTGCGGCATCAACGGCACGCTGGCGGGCTTCGGCTTCCTGAACCCCGATGGCACGGTTTCCGGCTTTGACGCGGACTTTTGCCGCGCGCTGGCCGCCGCCATCTTCGGCGATGCGAGCAAGGTGGAGTACGTATCGGTGGCCGCCCGCGACCGGTTCCCCAAGATTCAGGCGGGTGAGATCGACGTGCTGATCCGTAACACGACCTTCACCTTCGAGCGCGATACGCAGCAGGGCGCAGAGTTTGGCCCGGTGACGTACTACGACGGCCAGACCTTCATGGCGCGCAAGGCGGACGGCTATGCGACCGTGGCCGATCTGGCGGATACGGCCATCTGCGTCATCGCCGGGACGACGACGGAAGCCAACCTGGCCGACATCCTGGCCACCAACGGCATCTCCGCCGAAACGCTCACCTTCGAGGGCATCGACCAGGTGATCGAAGCTTTTGTGCAAGAACGCTGCGACGCCGTGACCTCGGACCGCTCGCAGCTCAGCTCGCGCGTGGCGCAGGCCGGCGACCAGGGCGCGGACTGGGCGCTCTTCGCCGACGACTTCAGCCGTGAGCCGCTCGCCCCGGCGTGGCGCGCGGGCGATGCGCAGTGGGGCGACGTGGTGCGCTGGGTGGTGAACGCCACGTTCGTGGCCGAAGCGTACGGCATCACCTCGGCGAACATCGACGAGAAGATCGCGGATGCCTCGCTGCCCGCCGAAGCCAAGCGTTTGCTGGGCCTCGAGGGCGAGCTGCACACGTACCTGGGCCTGGACGCGACCTGGGGTCAGGCCGTGATCCGCGCCGTGGGCAACTACGGCGAGATCTACGAGCGCAACCTGGGCAGCCTCGGCCTGGAGCGTGGCCGCAACGCGCTGTACACCGACGGTGGCTTGATCTACCCGATTCCGTACCGTTAATGAGGTAAAAGACGCACCTCACCCGTGGGTAGGGACAAAGCTTGCCCTGTCCGCCCCATCCGGTGTGAGGGGACGGGCGGACGACGCAGGCGTCGTCCCTACGTGGACCACTAAAGTGCGTCGTCCGCCGGGGTGAGGGCCGGTATTCGGTATTTTGCCCAAATGGACCGCCTATCCCGCACCGGGTGGGCGGTTATTTGTTACAGTTGTGCCGCAACACAGGGGGATAGAGTGTTATGGCCATCCTCCAGCCGCCGCCCGCGCGCCCGTCCGGCCCGCTCGGTTTCCTGCGCGACCTGCGGTTTTTGCGCTACGCGGCCCAGCTTGTCTTTCTGATCGCAATCGTCCTGCTCTTCGCCTGGCTAGCCTCTAACACGGCCCAGCAGCTTCAACGGGCCTCGATCCCGACCAGCTTCACCTTCCTCAACCAGCCGTCCGGCTTCGACATCGACGAGGGCTTCGTCGACCAGCCGCACACGCGCACCGACACGTTCGCGCACGGTTTCGTCATCGCCACGCTGAACACGCTGCGTGTGATCGTCACCGGGCTGGTGTTCGCCACGCTGCTGGGGCTGGTGGTCGGCATCGCGCGGCTCTCGACCAACTGGCTGGTGCGCAACATGGCGCTCGGTTTTGTCGAGATCATGCAGAACACGCCGCTGCTGCTTCAATTATTCTTTCTGTACAGCGGCGTAGTGCTCGCCTTGCCGCCCGCCCGGCGCGCCATCGAATTGCCCGGACCGAGCCTCTTGAGCGTGCGTGGGCTGGCCACGCCCTCGCTCGTGCCCACGGCAAACGCGGGCCTGTGGTTCTTCTTTGTGGCGCTGGCGCTCGTGGCGGGCGGCACACTCTGGCGGCGGCTGCGCAAAATCCGCATCGATACCGGGCGCACGACGTACGCCGCCGAGACGGGCCTGATCATCATCGCCGGCGTCGGCGTGCTGGCCTGGATGGCGCTCATACCCTTCACGGTCAGCCTGCCACGCCTGCAAGGATCGGGCTATGCGCGCGGCGAGGGCGCGATCCTCTCGCCGGAGTTTTTCGCCCTGACGCTGGGGCTGGTGCTGTATACCGGCGCGTTCATCGCGGAAGTGGTGCGCTCCGGCATTCAGTCCGTGCCGCCGGGCCAATGGGAAGCCGCGCGCTCGCAGGGCTTCAGTTACGGCCAGATTTTGCGCCTGATCGTTTTGCCACAGGCGCTGCGTGTGATGATCCCGCCGCTGACGAACCAGTACTTGAATCTGGCCAAAAACAGCAGCCTGGGCGCGGCGGTGGGCTTTGCCGACCTGTACGCCGTGGCGCAGACGATGCAACAATCCGTGCCGGTCATCCCGGTGGTGATCATCATCATGAGCACGTACCTTGTCATTAACCTGCTCGTCGCGTTCGTGATGAACATGGTGAATGCCCGCGTGCAGCTGCGCACGCGCTGATGCCGATAGTGAGGATGTGGTAAGCCGATGACGACGCTCGCTGCGCCCGAAGACCGCGCACCGGATGGCCATAGCCCCATCTCCACGGCGCTGGCCCGCCCGGAGACGTCTCGCGGAGTCGTGGACTGGCTGCGCCGCAATTTGTTCCGCAGCTGGCTCGATTCGCTGCTCACCGTCGTGGTCATCGTCGTGGCGCTCAACCTGCTGGCCCAGTTCGTGAACTGGGTCACCGCCGAGGCGCAATGGACCGCCGTCACCACGAACTTCCGGCTGCTGATGCAGGGTATGTACCCCGTCGACCAGGGCTGGCGCTTGGCGCTGTCCGTGGTGATCGTCACCGTACTGGCCGGGGCGAGCTGGGGCATCTGGGGCCGGCTCGTGCGCAGCGCCGTGGTCCTGTTCGTGGTCGGCGTGCTGCTCTTCACACTCGTGCCGCTGGCCGACACCGTGGCCTGGAGCGCCGAAGGCATGGGCGTGTACATGGGCGAGCAGTTGTTGCCCCTGCTGCGCACCCTGCGCGACCCGGCGCTCATCCTGCTGGTCAGCCTGGCCTTCGGTTACGCGCTGGGGCGCGGCTTCCGCACGCTGAACCGGTCGCTGGCTCGCCGCACCGCCATCGCGCTGTGGGCGGCAGTCTTCCCCGTCGTTTTCCTGCTGGTGCGCGGCATCGGCCCGGAGACGCCCGGCCTGCCGCTGGTGCGTACCAACCAGTGGGGCGGCTTGCTGCTCACCTTCATGCTGGCTTTCGTGTCCATCGTCTCGTGTTTCCCGCTGGGCGTGGCGCTGGCGCTGGGCCGCACATCGGGCGGCAGGCCGGGCGCACGGGCCGAAGGGCGCGGCCTGCTCAACTGGTGGCGCAACCTGGGGCCATACCCGATTATCAAGCTGTTCTGCATCGTATACATCGAGTTTCTGCGCGGCGTGCCGCTCGTGACCGTATTCTTCACCGCCAGCCTGATCGTGCCGCTGGCGCTGGGCGACGCGAACATCGACGCGGTGGTGCGGGCCATGATCGGCATGACGCTGTTCCAGGCCGCCTACGTGGCCGAGATCGTGCGCGGCGGCTTGCAGGCTGTGCCGCCGGGGCAGGTCGAGGCGGCGCGCGCCGTTGGCCTCAGCCCGATTCAGGCGACGCTGTTCATCACACTGCCGCAAGCGCTGCGGGTGGTGCTCCCGGCATTGGTCGGGCAGTTCATCACGGCGTTCAAAGACACCTCTCTGGTCGCGATCATCGGCCTGCTGGACCTGATCGGCATCGCGCGCAGCGTGCTGGTACAGCCGGGATTTGTCGGGCGGCACCGGGAAGTGTATGTTTTTGTAGCAATCGTCTATTTCACGTTCTCGTATGGCATGTCCTACGCCTCGCGGCAGCTTGAGCGCTCCGGCTCGGGGCAGGCGCGGCGATAGGGGCTGTTATGCACTACGCGGCGTACATTGCCCAGAAAGGCGACGTCGGCGCACGTACCTCACCCCCGGCCCCTCTCCATGACTGCCGGGGTCCCCGACCGGGTTCCCGTTGAACGCTTGCGTTCAATGGGTGGTCTGGGGTGGCAGTCATAGAGAGGGGAGCAAACCTGCGCCGTTCCCCCCTCTCTACGCGGTACGCCGCGTGGAGAGGGGGCAAGGGGTGAGGTCGGACGTTCATGACAGGCTCTAGGGCTGCATGGAGAGGGGCTGGGGGTGAGGTCTGGGGTATTTCCTTCTCGCCCTGAGAGCGGGGGATGAGGGGTCGGTCGTAACACAGAAGGCGGGTGGTGCATGACGGAAGCAAAACAGAACGGCAAAGAACCGATCATCATCGTGCGGGACCTGCACAAGTGGTTCGGTGACTTCCACGCGCTGCGCGGCATCAACATGGAAGTCAAACCCGGCGAGGTGGTGGTCATCTGCGGCCCGTCCGGCTCCGGCAAATCGACCTTCATCCGCACCATCAACAAGCTCGAAGATCACGAGCGCGGCGAGATCATCGTGGACGGCATCCACCTGACCAACGACGTGCGCAACATCACCGCCATCCGCAGCGAGATCGGCATGGTCTTCCAGCAGTTCAACCTGTTCCCCCACCTGACCGTGCTGCAAAACATCACGCTCGCGCCGGTGTGGGTGCGGCGCTGGCCACGCGGCAAGGCGGAGAAGATCGCCATGGAGCTGCTGGAGCGCGTGCGCATCCCGGAGCAGGCGCACAAGTACCCGATGCAGCTTTCCGGCGGCCAGCAGCAGCGCGTCGCCATTGCGCGGGCGCTCGCCATGCAGCCCAAGATCATGCTCTTCGACGAGCCGACCAGCGCGCTGGACCCGGAGATGATCAAAGAAGTGCTGGACGTGATGCGCGATCTGGCCCGCGAAGGGCTGACCATGCTGTGCGTCACGCACGAGATGGGCTTTGCGCGTGAGGTGGCCGACCGCGTCGTATTCTTCGACCAGGGCGTCATCGTCGAGGAGAATACGCCGGACAAATTCTTCAACCGCCCGGACCACGAGCGTGCCAAGCAGTTCTTGTCGCAGATTCTAGCGCACTGAGGCAGGCAGACGCGCGCCCAATCGGGTTTGACAAAGCGCTCCCCGTCTGCTATGATGCGGCCAAGATGAGGTCGGGTCCTGCGCGGCAGGGCTTCCGAACCGCGCCAGGTCCGAAAGGAAGCACCGCTAAGGAATTTACCCTGGGTGCCGCAGGAGCGCCTGGCCTCATCCCCTCGACGCCCGATGTTCGATTCGTGCTGACGCGCCATAGGTTGACCCTGGAGGAGAGAAACGCTCATGAGCACATCTCCGCCCCGGCGCGCGCCCACAGAAGCCCCACCCGTACTCGCACCCGGTTATCGCGCCCGCCGCAACGGGCTGCCGGTGAATCCGCTCGTTCTGCTGGCGTTCCTGCTCGTCATCTTTGCCCTGCTGGCCATCGGTGGGCTGAGTTTTGTCACATCTCAGCCGGTGGTCATCGTCATCGAAGGGGTACGTCACGACGTGCGCACCCGGCAGACCACCGTCGCGGGCCTGCTCGATGAGATGGCCGTGTTCATCGAGCCGCCGGATCGCGTCTCGCCGCCGCCCGAATCGACGCTCACATCCGGGATGCAGGTTGTCGTCGACAAGGCGCAGCCGGTGGTCATCGAGGCCGACGGCCAGCGGATGCGCATCCTGACCCATAACACGGTCCCGGCGGACATTCTGCGCGAGTTTGGTCTGTCGCTCGGCGCGGGGGATGTGCTGTATGTCGATGGCGCGCCCGCCGACCCGGCGATGGTCCCGGCGGCGCTGCGTAACCTGCGCATCGAGCGGGCGATTACGGTCCACATCACCGACGCCGGGCAAACGTCCACGGTGCGCAGCGCCGGGCGCACGGTGGGCGAAGCGCTCGCCCAGGCGGGCGTGGCGCTTTTCGTGGCCGACGTGGTGTCGCCGCCGCTGGAGTCGCTCATCGGCGACGGCGCGGCCATCACCATCCAGCGCTCGTGGCCGATCACCGTGCTGGTCGATGGCCGTGTGCTCAACACGAGGTCGGCGGCAGCAAACGTGGGCGCGGCGCTGGCCGATGCGGGCGTGGCGCTGGTTGGCCTGGATTACACCATTCCCGGCGAAGACGCGCCGGCGTACCCGGAGATGACCATCCGGGTAGTGCGCGTCACGGAGACGGACGAGATCGAGCGTTTCGAGATCGCCTTCCGTCAGGTGGTGCAGACGGATACGAGCATCGCGCCCGACACACAGCGCATCATCCAGCCGGGCCAGAGTGGCATCCGGGAGCGGCGCGTGCGCATCCGGCTCGAAGATGGCGTTGAGGTCAGCCGCTCCGAGCCGCGTGAGGCCATCGTGCGCGATCCGCAGGACGAGATCATCGCCGTCGGGGCGCGCCCGTCCCTGATTACGACGCCGACGCCGGAAGCGACGCTGCCGGGCGCGGATTCTTGAATAGACTCCCGTAGTACACTTTCCGTAACCAACTGTTCAAAGCCAACTATCCGAGAATCCAGAGCCAGAAGGGCGTCGCATCGTCATGAATCCACGCTACCTGCTTGAGTCGTTCGAGATCGCGCCGAAAAAGAGCCTCGGCCAGAACTTCCTGCATGACCCGAATCTGCTGGAAAAGATCGTCCACCTGGCCGATCTCACGCCGCAGAGCACGGTCCTGGAGATCGGCCCCGGCACGGGCAGCCTGACGGTCAAACTGGGGCAAAAGGCCGGGCGCGTGGTGGCCATCGAGATTGACGAGCGGCTGATCCCGGTCCTCGAAAACCAGTTGCGCGATCTGCCGCATGTCAGGGTGGTGCATGGCGACTTCCGCGAGATCGACTTCGAGGCGCTCGTCGGTCCCGGCGAGTATATCGTCGTCGCCAATCTGCCCTACTACATCACCAGCCTCGCCCTGCAACGCCTGCTCGAAGCGCGCCACAAGCCGGAGCGCATCCTGGTCACCGTCCAGCAGGAAGTGGCCGAGCGGCTGGTCGCCAAGCCAGGCGACATGAGCCTGCTGGCCGTCAGCGTGCAGTATTTCGGCGCGGTGAGCATCGTCGGCAAGTTCGGCCCCGGCGTCTTCTGGCCGCGCCCGGAAGTCGATTCGGCGCTGGTGCGTATCGATCTGACGCAGGCTCCGGCGCTGGATGTGCCGGACGAAGGCGCGTTTTTCGCCGTCGTGCGCGCCGGGTTCAGCCAGAAGCGCAAGCAGTTACGCAACTCGCTGGCATCCGGGTTGAAGATCACGCACGCCGCGTCCGCCGCGCTGCTGCACGAGGCCGGGATCGAGCCGTCGCGCCGCGCCGAAACGCTCACTCTGGAAGAGTGGGCCGCGCTCAGCCGTGTCTATTCTGCCAGCCGGGCGTTATCGTAGTACATCAACTTGGTGAGGATTCAGGGTCGTTTCCCCCACCCCAACCCCTCCCCCATGAAGAGGGAGGGGCCAAGAGCGCCGGTTTTCCCTTCCCCTCTTGATGGGGGGAAGGGCAGGGTTAGGGGGAGTTCTTTCCAAGTTGTGGTAGTAGTATCGAAGTCCGTTCTGAGGTGCAATCCACATGAAATACTGGGTGATGTTCGTGGTCCTCGCGGTCATCTGGGGATCCTCGTTCCTGTTGATCAAGATCGGCGTCGGTGAGCTGGATGCGATCTCCCTGGTGACGGCGCGCATCAGCATTGCGGCGCTGGCATTTCTCGCCACGCTGGCCATCATGCGCAAGCCTTTGCCCCGCACGGCGCGCGAGTGGCGCGACATCATCATCGTCGGCATCACGAACACGACGCTGCCCTTTGTCCTCATCACCTGGGGCGAAGAGGCCATCGACAGCGGGCTGGCGGGCGTTCTGAACGGCACAACGCCGCTGTTCAGCCTGGTGCTGGCGCATCTGACGCTGCACGATGACCGGATCAACCTGGGCAAAATCCTGGGCATCATCACCGGCTTCGCGGGCGTGCTGCTCCTGACCACCGGGTCGGGCAGCGCCGGGCTGGCCAATCCCATCGAGCGCCAGCTGGCCATTCTGGGCGCATCGGCCTCTTATGCCTTCGCCACTGTGTACATGCGCCTCAAGCTGCGCCATATCGAGTCATTCACGATGGCGGGCATGTCGCTGGCGGTGGGCGCTGTGGCGGCGCTGGCCATGCTGCTGCTCACCGTGCGACCGCTGCCTAACGTGGCGAACCTTTCGACGGGCGTAATCGTCGCCGTGATCGTGCTGGGGCTGCTCAACACGTACATCGCCTACTTCTTCTTCTTTTCGCTGCTGCGGAGCTGGCCGCCCTCGCGCGTCACGATGGTGACCTGGCTAGTCGCGCCGGCCAGCCT
>JADZBY010000341.1 GCA_020851855.1 Anaerolineae bacterium | reverse complement strand
GTCGATCACGATGTGCACCATCCGCTGGGCGATGACGCCTACGATTACAGCCGGTTTCACAGCCTGCCGCCGCTGATGGTGGCCGGGCCGGGCGCGCTGGCGGTGCTGTCCGTGGTCATCGGCTTCGGCGTCGGGCCGCTTCTCGATCCACTGGTCGGATCGGCGCTCGGCAAGGACATTCACCTGCACCTCTTTCCGCCGGACGGCGTCAATCTGGCCTTCGCGCTGAGTATGACCGCGCTGGCGGTTGGCGCGGCGGCCTTTGCCGTGCGGAGTGTCTGGCTGCGCTGGCCATTCCCGGCGCTGGCCAGCGGGCCGCAGGTGTACCGCTGGGTGGTGGGCCGGGTGGAGCGGCTCGCGGACCTTTTGCTCAGGACGCAGGGCGGCAAGGTGCGCTATTACCTGGCCGCCATCCTGATCAGCGTGGTCATCCTGCTCATCCCGGCGCTCATCAGCGCCGATCAGCTCGGCGTGCGCGCCTTCAGCATCACCATCCTGGGCGCTGCCGATGTGCTGAAGCTGATCCTGCTCGTGCTGGCGCTGGGCGCGACGCTGGCCAGCATCATCTTCGCCAAGCACCTTCTTGCCGCGCTCTCCCTGAGCATCGCCGGGTACGCTATCGGCGGCATCTTCCTGTTAGAGCCTGCGCCGGATGTCGCGCTGGTGCAGTTCCTTGTCGAGACGCTGATCACGGTGCTGCTCATCATCATCCTGGCGCGCACCAGCGAACGCGAGCGGCGCACCGTCATCGCGCGGGTGTGGGAACAGACGCGGCGCGGCCTGGTACGCGATGTGGCCATCTCCGCGACGCTGGGCGCGGCGGTGACGGTCATGGCGCTCGCCGCCGTCAGCAGCCGCCCGACGCCCAACCCAATCGCGGCGTGGCATCTGGCAAACGCCTATCCGCTGCTCGGCGTAAACGACGTTGTGGCCGGCATCATCACCGATTTTCGCGGCACGGACACGTTGATCGAGATCACCGTGTTCGGCGTGGCGGCGCTGGGCATCCTCACTCTGCTGGCGCGGCCCAATCCGGGCAGAACCATGCAATGGTTCCGGCGCACGCCCGCAACACCCGCGCCGACCGAGCCGCCTGCCGCGAAAGACGCCATCCAGGAAGACGCCGAGCGGCCCGATCCGTTTGTATACCGCTCGCACCTGAACTCGCCCATCACGCGGCTGGCCGCCGTGCCGCTCTTGCCAATCTCGATGATGATCGCGCTGGCGCATATCCTGTACGCCGGGGCTGCGCCGGGCGATGGCTTCACGGCGGGCGTGATCTCCGGGCTGGGCGTCACGCTCTGGTACGTCGTCTTCGGCTACGAGCAGGTCAAACAGCGCCTGCGCTGGCTGCACCCGGCGGGATTCATCGGCGCAGGGCTGCTGATTGCCTTCACCAATGCCATCCTGCCCCTGTTCTTCGGGCGCGATTTCCTGGCCCTGACGGCGATCAGCGGCGTATCCATCGCCGACATCAAGCTCGCATCGTCGCTGGTCTTCGAGATTGGCATCTGGCTGGCCGTCTTCGGCGGGATCAGCGCCATCCTGGAAGCGATCAGCCATCCCAAAGAGGTGGAGCCGGTATGAACATCGTTTTTGCCATCGCCACGGGCATTTTGTTTGGTATGGGCATCTTCCAGCTCTTGCGCCGCGACCTGATCAAAGCGGCGATGGGCTTTGGCATCCTGTTCACGGCCATCAACCTGCTGTTTCTGTCGGTGGGCGCGTATGACGGGACCGTCGCGCCGTACGTGGACGCCAACAACCAGATGCGCGGCCAGTCCAGCGATCCGCTGGTGCAGGCGCTGCTGTTGACGGCCATCGTGATCAGCTTCGGGTCGTATGCGCTGCTACTGGGCATGATTGCCGTCTCGTCGCGCCGCTTCAAAACGGTGGACAGCGACGAGGTGGATCACTTGAAGGGGTGAGCGTGTGGGCATTTTACTGCTAGGGCCGATTTTTATCCCGTTGTTGGCGGCTGCCGCCGGAATCCTTCTGGCGCGCAACCGGACGCTGCAACATGGCCTGGGCATGGCGGCGGGCGTGCTGGCGTGGCTGTGCAGCCTGGCCGTGCTCGCCAATAACCTTCAGGGCCATATCCTGATCTATCGGCTGGGCGGATGGTCGCCGCCCTACGGAATCGTGCTCGTCGGGGACTTGCTCGCCTCAGTGTTCGCCGTAATGGCTACCACGGTGGTCATGATGGGCATCCTGTACGTGCTGGGCAGCAAGGACAAGGCGGTCACGTACCCGGCGTTCATGCCGCTCTTCCTGTGCATGGGCGCGAGTCTGACCGGCGCGCTGTACACCGGCGACATCTTCACGCTCTTCGTGTTCATCGAATTGATGGTGGTCGCGTCGGTCGTCCTGGTGGCCATCTCGGACAACCGGCTGGGCCTGGAAGCGGCCATCAAGTACCTGTTCATCAGCGCGATGGGCACGCTGTTCCTGCTGATCGGCATCGCGTCGCTGTACGCCACCTTCGGCACGCTCAATATGGCCGACATCGGGCGGCTGCTGGCCAGCGGCGAGCGGCCCTTGCTCGCGCCGGTCGCGGCGGTGTTGCTCATGTGCGCGTTCTTGCTCAAGAGCGCCGTGTTCCCCTTTCACTTCTGGCAGCCGGACTTCCACACGACGGCTCCCACGCCGCTGGGCGCGATGCTGTCTTCGGTGGTGGTTAAGGTGGGCATTTACGGCCTGATCCGGATGATGACGCTCATGTTCACCGCCGAAGCGCCGCTCATCCAGGATTTGCTGATCGTGCTGGGCCTGCTGGGCATCTTCTTCGGCAGCCTGGGCGCGCTGCGCACCTACGACGCCAAGCGCCTGCTCGCCTATTCCACGTTCGGCCAGATCGGCTTCATCCTGGTCGGCATCGGCTGGGGGACTGCCGCCGCGCTCACCGGCGCGCTGGTGTACGCCGTCAATCACGCGCTGATCAAGGCGGCGCTGCTGATGACTACCGGGTTGGTGTCCAGCCGGACGGCGGCGAAGACCTCACGGCTGGCGGACATTGGCGGCGCGGGCAAAACGCTGGCCTTCATTGGCGTTCTGTACTTCCTGGGCGGGCTGGCGCTGTCCGGAGTGCCGCCGCTGAACGGCTTCGTGAGCAAGGTGGCGCTGCTTCAGGGCGGCATCGGGGCGGAAGGCTGGCTCGTCTTGGGCCTGGTCGTCAGCGCGGGCATCATCACGCTGCTGTACATGACGCGCACCTGGCAGCACATCTTCCAGAAAGCGCCGGAGCCGGAACTGAAACTCCGTCCCTATGGCGATAGTCCGCTCGCCCCGGCGCTGCTCATCGGGCTGTGTGTGCTGCTGGGGCTGTTCGGTGCGCCGTTGTTGGACCTGGCCGGGCAGACCGTGGCACAACTGGCCGATCCGCAGGTTTACATTCGGGCAGTATTGGGAGGGTAAGGTCGATGTCGTTGCTGGTATACGCACTGGCGCTGGCGCTGGTCTGGATGCTGATCGTCGGCAGCCTGAGCGTTGACGTGTTCGTGATCGGGTTTGTGGGCGGGCTGGCGCTGATGGTCTTCTTCCGGCCCGCACCGCCGCCGGTCCGCTGGCGGATGCTGCCGGGGCAGTTGGTCGCCATGCTGCTGTACGTCATCGCGCTGTTCCGCGATATCGTGTTGTCCGGGATCGACGTGGCGCGGCGGGTGCTTTCGCCGGACATGGCCCTGAAGCCGGGCATCATCGCCGTGTCGACTCAAGATGAAGAGCGCAGCCCGCTCATCGTCGCCCTGAGCGCGGCCTACATCGGGCTGACGCCGGGCGAGCTGATCGTCGAGACGGAAGATGACCATCTGATGTACATCCACTGCCTGGATGCGCCCCGCGCCGCCGCCGCCGAAGGCGACGCGCAGGCGCGGCGGTTGGTCCTGCTGCGCCGAATCCTGGGGAAGCGGTCATGAGCGACATCGTGCTGACGCTGGTCCAGGTCGCCCTGGGCATCCTGGTGCTGCTGCTGATCCCGTGCGCCTACCGCGCCGCGATTGGCCCCAGCCCGGCGGACCGCCTGCAGGCCGTCGAAACGAGCACCACGCTGCTCATCGGCATCATCATCCTGCTGGCGCTACTCCAGGGCACGGCGTTCATCGTTGACATCGGCATCGCGCTGGCCGCGTTCGGGTTCATCGCCACGCTGGCCATCGCGCGTTACCTGTCCGAAGGCCGCGTATTCTGACGATAAGGAAGGACCAATGGCATTTCACGAGATACTGGCAGTCCTGGCCCTGGGAGCAGGGACATTCTTCAGCGTGGTGGGCATCCTGGGCATGATGCGCCTGCCGGACGTGTACTGCCGCCTGCACGCTTCGGGCAAGGTGGCCACGCTCGGCATCCTGGGGCTGCTGGTGGGCGCATCGTTGTTGATGCCGGCCATCACGCCCAAGGCGATTGCGCTGGGGCTTTTCCTGCTGATCACCGCGCCGGTTTCCACACACGCCATCGCCGCCGCCGCACACCGGCAGGGCGTGCCGCGCGTGGGCGCAGTCCGGGATGATCTCGGCATGATGGCGGAGCAGGACGTGTGAGGGCGGCTGATGGCTTCACCGCAGCCCACTCCGGTGAATGATGGGCTGCGGTGAGGCGGCGGACGAGACGTACATCACCCCTGCGCTGGCTTCCCCGGCTGAGAAGCGATCACTTACCGCACGCTCGTATCCGGTCCCCAGGCGGGCTGGAAGTTGCAGCCGGGATCGGTCAGGGAGACGAGCGTATCGTCTTCGGTGCTCACGATGGCGATCACCGACGTGCACGGGTCGTCGGGCTGCTGCGCTTCGGCGTACACGACAAACCTGCCATCGGGCGACCAGCTCGCGTACGGATCGCTGGCCAGCCGGAACGCGCCCATCTGCTCCGCCGCGAAGACGTAGAAGCCATCCGTCGTGGTGAAAGGCAGTGGATCGCCGGGATCGGGCGCGGGCGGCTTGGCTTCGTACTCGTACAGCACGCCGATGCCGATCCACGCGCCATCCGGTGACCAGGACACCGGGTACTGCACGGCGACGGTTCGCAGCGGCTCGCCCAGGGCAATGATCGGCTGGCGAGCGCCGGTGTTGATGGACATGGTGTCCAGCGCCAGCCCATCCGGATCGGTGTAATAGAACAGCGCCAGCCGAGCCTCATCCGGCGAAATGGCGAACCAGCCGACATCTTCGGAGACGCGCGTTTCCGTACCATCCACGAGATTCAGGGTGTAGATGCCGTCCGGGAAGCCGATGATCAGGCGGTTGTCGCTCATCCAGAATACCTGGTTGCCGTCATAGGCCGCGCCCTGCGGAATCTCGCGCCTGGCCGCGCCATTGCGGTTGACGAGCATCATGCGCGTTTCGGCGGGGGCGGTCTTGGTCGGAAGCGCGTAGACCACATACACGAGGCGGCGGCTGTCCGGTGAGAAGGTGTCGGTGTTGGCGAAGAAGCGCACCTCGTTGCCGGCCTCGTCCAGGCGCTCGATGGTTTCCACCGTGATGCGGTTGCCGCCGTCTGCATCCATCAACTGAAGCGATTCGGTCCGGCCATCGGGCGAGCGGCTGAGGAACACGATCTGCAAGCCATCGGGCGACCAGCTCGGATAGTAGTTCAACACGCCCGCGTCGCTGGTCAGCTTCACCTTGTTCGAGCCATCGGAATCCATCGTCCATATCTGGCCGGAGCCGTCCTGCTCGGTGACGACATAGGCGATTTTCCCGGCGGGCAGCGGGGCCTGGGCGTCCGCCTTGCCCCACACAAAGGCTGCCGCAAGGCCACTCACTGCGACGATGAGCAGCGTGAGCAGCGCGCGGCGTCGTGGCAACATCAGACGAAGCATAGACGTCACTCCTGGTTGTAAGAGAGTTGGGGAACGGCTCCGGGCAGACGCTCACACTCGTCTGCGCTACCCATCATCATACACGGACTCCGCAACTTGGGAATCGGACTTTCGGCGGAAATGGGGATCGGGCTTTGGGGAAAGGGAGAGCGGCGGACAACGCAAGGCGGCGTGCCTACCCAGTTCGTAGGGACGCCGCCTGCATCGCCCGCATTATTCGTCGCGCACGGCCGCTTCGAGGTCGGCCAGCGGCGGGGCATGATACCAGCGCCGCTCGCCGACGATCAGGGCCGGGATCATCCACACTCCGTCGCGCACGGCGCGCGCCGGGTTGGTGAGCACCTCGATAACCTCGATCTCAACCCCCGGTTGAGCGGCCCGTAGCTCGGCCAGACGCCGATCCACGGACCAGCAGCGAGGTCAGAGCGCAGATTTGAAATACGTGATCCGATTCATCGCGTTCAATATGCCCGGTGAACTGCGTTTACTTCGTGCCCGCGCGAATCTTCGGGCCACTCAGCGGTGCGCCGAACAAGGGCGCAAACAGGCAGAAGTCCAGCAGCCCGGCGAGCAGCGGGACGACGCCAACCACGGCGATGATGATGCCCGTCGTGCCTTGCACCGAGAGCAGCCCGACCGCAATCAACACGATACCAGCCACGATACGCACCAGACGCCCGATGCCCGACGCCATGAACGCTACGAAGGGGTTCATTTCCACAACTCCTTGTGTACACTTCCAGGTTGACCTTATGATACGGCACAAAGGACGCCCTGTCTGTGACAAAGTCACCGAAGGGCGAGCAATTCCAGGCCGCGCGCATCGCTGACCTCGATGGTGCCGCGCCCCATCCGGATCAAGCCCTGCCGGGTCAGATTCTCCAGGATGCGGCTGATGACTTCCCGCGAGCTGCCCAGTTCGGCGGCGATCTCCTGGTGCGTCACGTTGACCGGATTCTGCGCCCGGCTGCGCTCCAAGAGCAGCGCCGCGACGCGAATGTCCATGCGCCGAAAGGCGACCTCGTCCACGATCTCCATCACGCTGGCAAGGCGCTGTGAGAACAGGTCGAGCACGAAATTGAGCCACGCCTCGTAGCGGCGGACCCAGCCCCGGAACGTATCCGCCGGGATCATGATCGCTTCGGCGTCCTGCTCGACCACGGCGATGGCGGAAAAGGTCTGCGTGCTGAGGATGGCGTTGGCGGTGAGCACACACGATTCGCCCGTGCCAAAGCGGTACAGTGTGATCTCGCGGCCCGTATCGCCCACCTTGTACACGCGCACCACGCCGGACACGAGCAGCGCGATGGCGTCGACGCGGTCGCCCTCGGCGAACACTTCGCGGCCCGCCGGGATGCGGACGAGAAACGCGCCCTGCCGAAACTCGCGGGCGAGCGACGGATCGGCGCGCCGCAGCAGCGGCAGGCTGGCGGCGATCCGGTCGAATTGTGCGGAATCAATCATGCGTACAGCCCCTCATGGAATCGAGTGGGCGCAGCGAAAGCCCAGGCCGAAGCTAGCGTGTGTCTGCAACGTGAGTACTGAGACAGGCAAGTTCCCCGGACGTTCTATTCCGTTGTCATCACCGTAACCCTCTACGCAGGTCAGTGTCGAAAAGTACTTGCTAACGAGATGGAATCACCCTCGAGCCAGACTCATTATAGCAGCCGTCACCCCAAAACAGTCTGCGCTGCCTGGCGGTAGCAGGGCAATCGCCTCAAGAGTGTGGGCTGAGGCAGGCAGATGGAAAACGCCTCACCCCCTGGCCCCCTCTCTACGCCGAGTACAGCGTAGAGAGGGGGAATCGCGAGGCAATAGGGCAGCGATCTCCCCTCGCCATGCCGTCGGGGGTCCCCTCTGGGGGTGACGGATATGGAGAAGGGCCGGGGGTGAGGGTATTCCGATGCGATTACCCTGCTGGCAGTCGCTTCAGGGTGTGTGCAAACGATACGCACAGGCCAATGGATGCCAGCGGCACAGTGGCCGGGCAGGACACCGCCGTTTGTTGTTTTGCGGGTTGTGGCAACAGACATCAGGCGGGCGTGAGGCTCTATTCTTCTCACTTTTCTCATCTTTTCTCGGACCCTCGTGACAAGAAAAACGATCTGCCTTGCCTTAAACGTGTAAGTCAAACGTTTAAGGTGTCATTCGTTTTTCACGGGAGACTACTTGGTATGTTGCGCCGCTTGTGGGAGCTAACCGAGTTCCCTTTCCACCCGGAAAAACTGCTCCATAACGAGACCCTGTACACCATCGGCAATGGCTACCTGAGCACGCGCGGCGCTTTCGAAGAGGGCCACGCCGGCGCAACCCCGGCTACGCTCGTGCACGGCATCTTCAACCACGCGCCCGACCGTCTCGTGCCGGAACTGGTCAATGCGCCGGATTGGCTGCCCATC